>NZ_CP114285.2:4824244-5125759 GCF_027111255.2 Flavobacterium flavigenum
ACTTTATATAGGAATCGATATTGGAACCACAGCTACAAAAGCAATTTGTTTTGACGTACACGGAAATGTAATAAGGCAGGTTTCGCATTCGTATGCTATGTACCATCCAAAACCCAATTGGAGTATTCAGAATCCGCAGGAAATTTTGGAGACCGTTTTAAATTGTATTAAAGAAATAACAAAAGACATTCGGCCGGAGTTTATCAGTTTCAGTTCGGCGATGCAGAGTATTATTGCTATTGATGAAACCGGAAAAACATTGATTGAAGCTATTTTATGGGCAGATAACAGAGCCATTGAAATTGCTGAGGAGTTGAAAAATTCAGAAAAGGGTAAACAATTTTATCAGAAAACGGGAATTCCGATTCATCCTTTTTCTCCCATGACTAAAATAGCCTGGTTGAAGGAATTTGACTCAGCTATTTTTTTGAAAACGTATAAGTTCATTAGTATTAAAGAATATGTCTGGCATCATCTGACAGGGGAATATTGCACAGATACTTCCATGGCTTCCGGAACCGGATTATTGAATATCCATACTTTACAATGGGATGATGAAGTGCTTGATTTTTTAAACATAAAAAAGGAACAATTATCTGCCGTTTGTAAAGTAACGCATCAACGCAAAGGCATTTCAGATGATTTTCTGTATATCATTGGAGGAGGAGACGGTGCTTTGGCCAATCTGGGAACCGGCGCAATGAATAAAAATTGTATGGCGCTGACTATTGGTACCAGTGGTGCAGTACGATTGCCAATTTCTGAACCGTATCTGGATGATCAGATGCGAACACAATGTTATCATTTGGTGGAAGACCAATATCTTACTTTGGGTGCAGTAAACAACGGCGCTGTTATTTTGCAATGGCTAAAAGAAACGTTGTTAAAAACTGACCAGTCTTTTGAAGTTCTTTTTGCAGCAGCAGAAAAAATTTCTGCCGGTTCTGAAGGCTTGCTTTTTGTACCTTATTTATTGGGTGAAAGAGCACCAATCTGGGATGCATCAGCGCAAGGCTCTCTTTTAGGAATGCAGATTACGCATACACAAGCACATTTGGTGAGAGCTACGCTGGAAGGTATTTTGTTTGGATTATTTCAAATTACAGAAATTTTACTTCCCAATCCCGAAAAAAGAAAACATATCAAAGTGATGGCCAGTGGCGGATTCGGTAAAAGTGAACTTTGGCTTCAAATGGTTGCTGATATTTTTAAGATGACTGTAGAAACCTCACAAACTATTGAAGGTTCTGCCTGGGGGGCTGTTTTGATTGGGATGAAGTCTTTGGGAATTGAGGTAAGTAACGAAAACAAAACCGGAAAAATATTTTTTCCTAATACTGCAAATAAAAAGGTGTATGAAGAGGCTTTTGGTAAGTTTAAGAAGGTGTATCCTGTGTTGAAGGATTTGTAGTGATTTTCAAATATATTAATTTGAATACATAGAAAAGTCGTTACTATTTAATTCAAAAAAAATACACATAAATGACGAGAGAAAAATTTATAGAAAACTTCAAACTTTTATTAGTTCATCTTCATGATCTAACTGAAGAGTTTTGTTTCAATGAAATTTCTAAAAACTACAAATTTGTTTTAGAACCAAGTGGAAGAAATTCAAGTGAACATTTAACGAAAGATGAAAATGAATATTTAAAAACATGGAATGAATTAGAAAATAGAGAAATCTCTTTTGATCAGGTTGCTGAATTGCTTTATAAAAATGGGAAAACTCCAAAATGGGCAGATTGCAACATCGAATTATCAAGTTTAGACAAAACGGTTGTAAAAATATTTTTTAGTCGTCAATTTAAAGACGAATCAGAAATTTATTATTTAGAAAAAGGAACAGGCCCATTTAAAGCTGTAGTAAATATTCCATATAAAAATATTGAAAATCCTGATGAAAAATTTGATGTGAATTGGAAAGCCAATCTTGAAAAAAGTAAAACAAAAAATATATTCTCTAAACTAAAATATTTATGGTTTAAATAGAAACTATCAATAAAACCATTAATCATTTTGAGTTTAAGTTAATTCTTTTTGTAGGATGTTCTTAGGAGATATTTGTACAGTTTAATAAGTATCAACCACAGTTACCAATAAATCAGAGTCTGCCAAATTAGAAGGAGAAATCACTTTTTCTTCCAGTGGTATGTCATTGCCATATCTTTCTTTCAGAATTTTTTGAACCCTTTCGTCTGTTAGATTGAAATCTTTCAGTTGCTGAAGTTTCGATAATTCAATATTAGCTCCGTTTTTGTAAATTTTCCAGATTAATTCTGAGCAATAAATTCGGGTGTTCGTCCATTCAAAAAAGGCATCGTACTCTTTACCCATAAATTGCTGGCTGTAGTCTTTCATTTTTTGCATCGTATCCGAAGTCAGTATTTTATCAGCATTTTTTACTCTTTTTACCACATAATTTTTATTCTTTCCATGCGCAATCCAATCATCCAAAGGAGTCAGTTTTACGGGCTGAACAGCTTCAAAAACAAATAAGCTTCCGTTAATTTTATAAATGATTCCGCAATGTGAAAACTTCGAATTGGTTGCAATTCGTACCGCCTCACACTGAGGAGATTCAGAAGTTTGAAAAATAATATCGCCATCCTGAATTTTGTCAGGTAAACTTGTTACTCCTTTTGTTTTGGATGCCAAAAACGGATTGACTGGAAAAACCTGCATCGTTACATACAGCGCGCAACAAAAGCTTAGTAAAAAGGTAATGGCGGGTAAGAGGTATTTTTTCTTTTTCATTTTAAATTTTAAAGCTTAAAAGTATTATTTATTTTGTACAGATCAGCAATTATTGAAATGAAACTTGATGGATAAATATTGAATAAAAGTAATGTAACGTTTTAGTTTGTTTTGTGAAATTATTCTAAGTATATCCTTTCAAAAGTATTAATTCCTTATATTTAGGCTGAACATTTTTTTAATTCAATAATTTGTATATATGTTTAATGATGATTATTCAAGAAGAAAGTTTTTAAGAGATGCATTATTAGCATCCGTCGCTGTGGCAACACCTGATTTGGTCATGGCTGCAGGAAGGGCTTTTTCCAGCGCTGATAAAGTAAACCTTGCCTGTGTTGGTATTGGTAATCGTGGTGCAGAAATTATTAAAGCATTATACGCTACAGGTTTAGCAAATATAGTAGCACTATGCGATGTAGATATGGAAGCACCGCATACATTGGATATATTAAAAATGTTTCCTGATGTTCCAAGATTTAAGGATTTTAGGCAGATGTTTGATAAAATGGGCAATAAAATTGAGGCTATCTCTATTGGAACACCTGACTTTTCCCATTTTCCCATTACAATGATGGCTATTGGTTTAGGAAAACATGTATATGTAGAAAAGCCAATGGCGCGTACTTTTAATGAAGTAGAACTGATGATAAAGGCTGCGGCAAAACACCCAAAAGTAGTGACACAAATGGGCAATCAGGGGCATTCAGAAGAAAATTATTTTCAGTTTAAAGGATGGAAAGAGGCTGGAATCATTAAAGATGTAACCGCTATTACAGCACATATGAATTCACCAAGACGCTGGCACAAATGGGATCCAAAAATTACTTCGTTCCCGCCAGCAGAACCTATCCCGGCAACTCTCGATTGGGACCTTTGGCAGGCGCAGACAAAGGGTCATGAGTTTAACAAAGATTTTATCAACGGACAATGGCGCTGCTGGTATGACTTTGGAATGGGGGCACTAGGTGACTGGGGGGCGCATATTCTGGATACAGCACATGAGTTTTTGGATCTCGGCCTTCCTTACGAAGTTGATCCTTTGAAATTAGAGGGGCACAATAAATTCTTTTATCCGATGTCCACCACGCTTTCTTTCAAATTTCCAAAACGAGGCGATATGCCGCCAGTAGAAATAAAATGGTACGATGGACTGGATAATTTTCCTCCAATACCGGAAGGATATGGTGTACAAGGCCTTGATCCTAATATTCCACCTCCGAGTACAGGAGCAATTGAACCGGCCAAACTTAACCCGGGAAAAATTATTTACAGCAAGGAACTCACCTTCAAAGGAGGTTCTCATGGCAGTAAATTGTCGATCATACCTGAAGAAAAAGCAAAGGGAATGGTGTCTAAATTGCCTAACGTCCCTTTAAGTCCGTCTAATCACTTCGCTAATTTCCTTAAAGCATGTAAAGGAGAAGAACAAACACGTTCACCTTTTGCAATAGCAGGTCCTTTAAGTCAGGTATTTTGCCTTGGGGTTCTTGCGCAATGGACTGGGGAGAAAATTGTTTTTGACAGAACAAAAAAAGTGATCACAAGCAGTAAAAAGGCCAATCAATTGTTGATAGGACCTCCGCCACGTAAAGGATGGGAAGAATATTATAAAGTGTAATTTTAATTTATGAAACGCAGGGATTTTATTCGCCAATCAGGATTGTTCACCGCTGGAATGTTATTGCATCAGCAAATGCTGCATGCCTATTCTTTTACTGAAATAGCAAAAATAATTTCAGTTGGAATAATTGGTTGTGGCGACAGAGGTAAAGGGCTGGGAAGTGTCATTAACAGTATGCCGGAAGAATTTCAGTTGAAGGCAGTTTGCGATGTATTGCCTTTTCGTCTGGATCAGGCAAAAAGATTAGATATACAGCATAATATTCGTTATGAAAAAGACTATCGCAAGCTGCTGGATGATAAAACCATTGATGCAGTAATTATTGCAACACCTTTATACAATCATTATGAAATTGCAGCAGCAGCCATTCAGGCAGGAAAGCATGTATATCTGGAAAAAACAATGACCTACAGTGCAGATCAGGCGCTTGCTTTGGTTAAATTGGCACACCAGCATCCGAATCAAATTTTGCAGGTAGGGCATCAATATCGGTACACTCCGCTTTATTTCAAAGTGAAACAGATGATTGATAACGGCTATCTGGGGAAAGTAACACAAATTGATTGCCGATGGGACCGGAATGCAAATTGGCGCAGGCCAGTTCCTCCCGGTTATACTGATAAGCAGGTAAACTGGCGTATGTACAAAGAATATTCAGGGGGGCTGCCGGCTGAGTTATTGTCACATCAGGTTGATTTCATTAATTGGGCTTTTGATACACATCCCGATGAAATTTATGGAACCGGAGGTATTGATTATTACAAAGACGGAAGAGAAACTTTTGATAACATACAAACTATTCTGCGTTATAAGAAAGAGGGAATGATAGGGAATTTTGGAGCCACTTGTGCTAACGAAAAAGACGGATATCTTTTTAAATTAAAGGGAACAAAAGGAACAATCGAATTGTTAATGGACGAAGGGCTGTTTTTTCCTGAGAAGCAAACCAGAAAAGAACTTGAAACAGTTGATGGTGTTACCGGTGCTTCAAAAATTGAATGGAACAAAGAAGGAGGTACTTCCATTCTTAAAGAAAAAACAAAAGATGGCAGTTGGTATGCGTTACAGGAGTTTTATAAAACAATCACGACCAATTCGAAACCGGTATCAAATGTCATAACCGGTGCAAGGACAGCGTGCTGTGTTCATTTGATGAATAAAGCAATTTACAAGGATGATATTGAAAAATGGAAACCTGAATATAATGTTACCTAAGAATAAACAAAAACGACTATGAAAAAAATCACAATAATTTTTTTGTTATGTATTGCAGCTAATGGTATTGCACAAAACAAAGAATGGAAATCCTTATTTGACGGAAAAACACTCAAAGGCTGGAAACAAGTAACCGGATCTGCTCCTTATACTGTAGAGAATGGAATGATTGTGGGCACAACGGTTAACAATTCACCCAATTCATTTTTAGTGAGCGATCAAAAATGTACCGGCGATTTTGTATTAGAAATGGAAACCATGTTATCTGATGCCAATACCAATTCAGGTGTACAGTTCAAAAGTAATTTTGACCCTAAGGCAAATAACGGGAAAGGGCGTGTTTATGGTTACCAATATGAATTGGATCCTTCAGCACGTAAATGGAGTGGGGGGATTTATGATGAAGGAAGAAGAGAATGGCTGTATCCGGGATCGTATAATCCGGCAGGACAGCAGCTTTTTACCCTGAATGTTTTCCATAAAATACGTATCGAATGTATAGATAATACAGTAAAGACCTGGTTAGATAATGTGCCGGTTTCTTATCTGGTTGATTCTTTAGCTGTTAATGAAGGACTTATTGCTTTGCAGGTTCATTCGATTGGAAAACCGGAACATGCTGGCATTAAAATATGCTGGAAAAATATCCGTATTCAGACTAAAAACATAAAACCGCTTCCTTTTCCAAAAGGAGTGTACGTTGTTAATTTAGTACCTAACAAGCTTATTCCGTATGAGCAGGAAAGCGGCTGGAAATTGTTATTTGACGGAAAAAGTACATCAGGCTGGTTGGGTGCCCACAAAACTATTTTTCCGGAAAAAGGCTGGGAAATAAAAGATGGTATTTTGAAAGTATTGCCATCATCCGGTGGCGAATCTACAAATGGAGGGGATATTGTGACCAAAGAAACGTTCAAAGCATTTGATCTGTCAGTCGATTTTAAATTAACGAAAGGGGCAAACAGTGGAATAAAGTACTTCGTAACACTTAATGAAAAAAGTAACGGATCGGCTATAGGTCTGGAATATCAATTGCTTGATGATACGTTACATCCGGATGCAAAATTAGGGCGCGAAGGAAACAGAACCCTTGCTTCATTGTACGATCTCATCAAATCGCAAAAATTATCACGATTCTTTAAGCAGCCAGGCAATTGGAATACTGCACGTATTGTCGTTTATCCTAATAACCATGTAGAGCATTATCTCAATGGTATTAAAGTATTAGAATATGACCGTGGTTCCCAGGCTTTCCGTGATTTGGTTGCTATCAGTAAATATAAAGTATGGCCAAACTTTGGAGAGGCTCCGGAAGGGCATATTTTAATTCAGGACCATGGAAATGAAGTAAGTTTTAGAAGTATTAAAATCAGGGAGCTGAAATAAATTAGTTACTTTTTTGATAAACATAAATGACAAAGCCAACTGTTTAGGTTGGCTTTGTCATTTGCCAAATTTCAATCTTGTTTTTTTAATATAACACTAATTAATTTTCGACAAGTTCAATATCCATTGTATTGATAAGACCGTCCTCAAACGTGTAAATGTGCTTTACGATCCCTTCAAATACTAAACCGACTTGTAAATACATTTTCCTGCGTCGTTGATAAAGCATTGTCTATATTTCTTTCATTAAAAGCAGTATAAGCTTTATAAATTATGTCTTTAGATTGATTTTGCATATTGCAATAATTTTATTTGGTTGTTGTTTTAAAGAGTACTCTGCCCAAAAGTAAGCAGATTATTATCAGGATCAAGCATCGAAAATTCCTTTTGTCCCCATTGCTTAATTTGCAAAGAACCGTTAGGGTGTATCTCTGCTTTATTATCTAAGAGTGATTGATAAAATGTATCGATATCGTCGGTTCTGATATAGACCTGTCCATAATTTTCATTTGGATTAAGTTCTTTAAATTCAAAGAAATGAATTTCAATACTATGTTTTTGCAGCATTAGATAATGCTCAAAATTAACGTTTCCAAATTCTTCGAAACCTAGCTTGTTGATGTAAAATTCCCTGGTGGCTTTTTTATCACGCATGGGTAATTTTGGGCTAATAGCTGTGAGCATACCTTTAATTGTTTTTTATATTAATTCATTTTATTTAGCTATTGCACTTACAGGAAATGCCTTATATATTTGAATTTACGAAAAATAAAATAATATTCAGATAATGAGTATAAAAACACCTAATTACAATGAGAAACCCTAGGATTATTAGTCGAATTACATTTGAATAAATATTTAGATTGAGGATATAATGGTACTGGATTATCCGTGACAACCAATGGAGATAATGTTTCTCCGTTATAACCAGGCATTGTAACTTGTACTGCCGACCCATTGCCTAAAGCTACATTTTTGGCATTTAAATTTCCGTTGAAACTATAATCAATCATAGCATCCAAAAGGCGATAAATACCATAATAATCGTAAGCATCATAAGATGATTGTGTATTGGGTAAATCATGTTCCGCTGTATAAGTAAAAGAAGATAATACACTTTTTTTGATTAGAATAAAATCCTTTTCTGAATTGGGAATATTTATATTTTTAAAAATATCTATAGCAAGGCGGTGATCATTTGTTATATCGTCATCATACACTTGTGTAATCAGTTTAGTATTGGCAGGAAAATCTAATAATTGATTGTCAGCTAACTGATAGGAATACCATTGCGCCATAGTAAAAATAAATCTGCCGTTTTCGCCCCAGCCTTCATCGATAAAAGCTCTGTGTGCTAATGAAAATGATGCGCCTCCACCAAAAGAATGTCCCATGAAGCCTACTTTTTTTGTATCAATGATATCGGGATAATCTGTTACAGCTTTTTTAAAACTCTCCCATAGAGTACTGTATCTCTCATCAATAGTCACTCCTGTAGTTGGATAAGGTGCAAATACTACTACATAGCCTTTCTTAGCGATAAATTCGTAAAGGCCAATATTATAACTACTTTCTTCGCCTCCATAAGGATGTGAATAAAAAATAACAGGTTTTGGTGAAGTAATGCCCTTTGGATAAAAAATTTCAACATTTTTGCCTGCGTAGGCCGGACTTACAAATGAAATTTTTGCAACAGAATAACTTCCGTCTGCTCCATATCCTGTGGTTGGTCGTGAAATTGGTCCCTGAAGATCATCATCAACAGATGACGGAGTTGATGTTTCTGTATTTGAATCTTTAGTACATGATGTTAGCAAAAGTGTAAATAAAATAATTTGTAATGTCTTCTTCATAACTAATATAATTAAATGTTAAAAATTAGACTCCATTTATTAGTAAAAGGTTTAATTGCAA
Source organism: Flavobacterium flavigenum (assembly GCF_027111255.2). Classification (NCBI taxonomy): domain Bacteria; kingdom Pseudomonadati; phylum Bacteroidota; class Flavobacteriia; order Flavobacteriales; family Flavobacteriaceae; genus Flavobacterium; species Flavobacterium flavigenum. Next base: position 4,833,135 of record NZ_CP114285.2, read on the forward strand.
TTTAAATTTTTATTAGTTTTCTTCCAACATTAGGGGTAGAATTCAAAAAACTTAAAATGTATAATTTTTTATTTTGGTTTGTATATTTTCTAAAGTTTTGTCATTTCCAAAAACATTTCTTCATATTTTTCTTTAAACATGTCTGCTGCTTTTTTAGGAAATGGAAACCTGTACAAGTAGTTCGGTTGTCTTTTTTCTCCATTCAAAGTCGGTGTTGTGTATTGTGAAATTCTGTCAAATTCATGTTTTATCACAGCATTGCTTCTTTCAGTCTTTTATTAAAATAATAGACAATAGCAGTTGTTAAATTGTTGTTACTATTGAACTGACCAAAATTGTTTTAAATAAATCTTCCATTTGGTTTCCCTTAATTAGTTGCCATTTCTTTTTAACTTAATTGTTATTAAATACTATTTGTAAGGAAAACTAAGTTATATAAAAAAATAATTATCACTAATTCAGTTGTTTGTATGGGTTTAGTTTTTCAATTCTGTCAATCTGATTTAAATGTCTAATCATATGATTGACGTAAAACTGAAAAGTATCACCCAGTTTTAGTTTGATCAGGCTTGAAATTGAAATCTGAATTTTTACCTTGTTAAGACTTACTTTTCCGGATTGGTTCAGTAACTCTAATAATTTATTTTGCTGATTAATGAATCTGCTAATCACTGTTTTATTAAGATTAGTGTTGAAAGGATCTTTGTCTTTAAATGTTTTCATTTTATTCAGCTTTTCTTTTGGTAGTATGATTTTTGAGAAGTAATTTCCTAAAATTCCGCTTTTAAACTCAAAATCAGGTTTAGTATCTGAATTTTTTATTTTACGTTCTATTTGTGGAAGGTAAAAGTCACCATATAGATTCAAATGTTCCAGGCATTCCAAGATGTTCCAGGAAGTTTCATCTTCTCTCCGGATGAGTTTTTCTAAATCATAGGTTTGTAGCTTTTCAGCCTGATTTATAATTCGTTTTGTCTGTTCTAAAAGCGTCTGAATTAATATTTCTGATTGCATAATTTTTAAATTTTATTGCAAAATTCAGGAAAGCATTTTTTATAAATCTTGATTGAAATCAAGATTTTTTTAACCTTGATAAAGTTTCTGGAGTCATCCTTAAGTAATTGGCAATATGGCGGTTTGGAATATGCTGAAAAAGCTGCGGACTCCTTTTTAAAACCCTCTCGTATCTTTCTTTTGGAGAACTTGTCAGGATATCTATTTCGCGCTCCATTTGTTGAATCACAAGATTTTCCAAAATTTTTACCCACATATTTTTATTAACCTCAGTTTCCAGGAATTTTTCAATTTGTGATTTGGTAATTACTTTTAAAACAGTCTTTTTAATAGCCTGAATATAAAGTTCGGAAGGTTTTTGGGTTAAAAAAGAATCCAGTGAAACAATTATATTGTGTTTGTAGCCAAACCGAATAGTCTGCTCTTCATCATTGTCTAAAACAAAAATTCTCAAACTTCCACTTTCCACATAATATAAATTAGTGTCAATACTGCCTTTCACTTTCAGAAAATCATTTCTGTCGATAGTGAGGGTTTGACTCGAAAGTTCAATTATTTCTTTCATTAATAAAGTTAAGTTCCGAAGTTTTTAATTTTCATAATTGTTTAAGTATGCATTTATACATTCTTCTTCATATTTTGAAAGCTCATATGCAATGCAAAAAGCGAACTATCTAATTCTTTGGAAGCGTCTTACAAGCAATGATAAATTCCTGTCTGTATTCTTCTTCAACCTCGTATTGGATATATTCAATTGTCATACATAATAATTTAATTGATATAAGGTCCGCCAGTTGCGCCCCAGTCCCATTTTGGCATAGGTTCGTTTGAGTCTGTTGGATTTTCTGTCAGCTGAGAATTTATAACTGCGAGACGCGTGCCCCATTCAATATAGCCAACAAAAGCCGAACGGAATTCAGGGTCGCTTTTTAATCCAATTTCGTCTGAAGTTTGCAGAAGTAAATGAACCCAGCGCTGCCTCATTTCTTCTGTCAGCATTTTACCAATATGTTTTCCAATCATTTTTGCATGGCTGCCATTGTCATTGGAAGTATATAATTTTTCGCCTCCAAAAACTTCAGCAACAAAATGCGCTACGTTTTCAACGTGGTCAGGTGACATGTTTTTAAAGACTTCGCCCAATATTTCATCATTTAATACCTTTTCGTAAAATTTCGAAAATAAAGTTTCAAAAGTCTGCATATCGCCTGCCCATTCATATAAAGTTGGTATGTTTTTCATTCTTATATGTTTTGCAATAGTTGATTGATTAAATAAAATACTCGTTTGATTTTCAGTATATTATTTTAACTCAAAAATATGAAAATTTAATTACAAAAAGATATTTGCTTTTCATGAGCACTTTACAAATGGGAATGTTTGTAATTTTAAATACAAAACTTTCTTTTTTCTGCATTACCTAACTTATAGAATTATTTTCTGTCTTATTGACTTTTATAGTAAACTAATAAGAGATCAATCTTATATAATTTTAATTTAATTTTTAATAATTATTTGAATTACAATTAATTAACTTTTATTAAAGAAAGGTTTAACATGGTCTGTTTCTGCTTGCTATGCGAAATAAGTAATTTTAAATAAATCAAATTAATAACATATTAAATTTTAAAATTATGAAAAAGAATATCGCCATATTAGCCACAAACGGTTTTGAAGAATCCGAATTAGCATCGCCTAAAGCTTATCTGGAAGAGCAGGGATGGATCGCAGATATCATCAGTTTAAAATCAGGAACGATCAAAGCCTGGAAAGATGGTAACTGGAGCAATGAATACAATGTTGATGTAACATTAGATCAGGCAAATGAAGCTGATTACGATGCTCTCGTTCTTCCGGGAGGCGTTATAAACCCAGATCTATTGAGAAGAGAAGAGGCTGCAGTAAATTTTGTACGTTCCTTTTTCGAAAGTAAAAAACCAGTAGCAGCTATTTGTCATGGTCCTCAGATTCTGGTAGATGCTGATGTTTTGCAAGGCCGAAAAGTAACTTCGTTCTTCTCTGTCAAAAACGATTTGAAAAATGCAGGTGCACAATGGGAAGACTCAGAAGTAGTCGTAGATAATGGATTAGTGACCAGTCGAAATCCTAATGATCTGCCCGCTTTTAATAAAAAAATGGTAGAAGAAATTAAAGAAGGAAAACACGAGCGTCAGACAGTGTAAAAAAGAATTAGGTTATCAGGAAAAAATGCAGGATCAATTTTGGTCCTGCATTTTTTTTATTGCGATGTAATGTACGAGAGTCGAATTTGGTTATTGCTTTACGGCCATTGCTACTCTATAAAACTCATATCCTTTTTCATTCCTTTCTGGCAGATATTTTGAACGATATTCTATAGCGCCCATATCTTCAAGGAGTATCATGTCAAATGATTTTAAATAATCTGATAGTTCTTCCGGCTTAAAGCCAAAAGTCCATTTTTCTTCAAGTTTTTCGAGTTCAATAAAAAGTTGCTCACCTCCTAAAAATGAACCCGGATTTTCGAGAACATCGTTGTGAACATAAGTAAAAATGACATAGCTGTTTGTTGTGAATTTTTTAATAAACTCAAATGTATTTTTTATGGCATCTTCTGTGAGATAATTGGTAACGCCTTCCCAAATGACAGTAGTAGGTTTTGTAAAATCAAAATTATGTTGTTCAGCCAATTCTTCAAGGCTTTGTTTATTAAAGTCAATTTGATAAAATTCAATATTTTTTGGAAGCTCACCTATGCGGCTTTTATAAGTTGTAATTTTAAATTTTGAAGTATTTGGATGATCAATTTCTATGACAGGAATTGATTCCAGAAAAGCAAGCCGCAATGCTCTGGTGTCAAATCCTGCGCCTAAAATTATGACTTGTTTTACTCCGTTATTAATTGTTGATTTTAATAAATCATCAATATATTTTGTTCTGGCTATTCCGGATGAAAGGGCTCCCGGTATTTTCTTCTCAATGGTATTGTTAATATATTTTCTAATAATAGCATATTTAGACATACGTGATGCAAATCTCAATTTAGCTTCAAGAAAATGTATTGCATATTCATCAGAAAATAATTTATCATTTGAACTGCGTTTTGTTTCCAATGCTCTGAATAAAGCCATATATTGAGCTGTTCGGCTTGTTTTGTGTGTTTTCATTTTTTTATATTGATTGTACTAAACTATTACCGTTAATATTCTGGTTGTCTAAATGCAGTGTTGCTAAAATCGGGATAATTCTATTCCGTCACGGTTACAATAAACATTTCGTCAGCTTTTTTTTTGAAATACTTACCTGATTTACAGTGTGTTATTTTAATTCAAAAATATAAAAATTTAATTACAAAAACGTATTTACTTTTCAGGAGAACACTTCTTATAGTTTGGTGTCTACGACTGTATCAATCTGGGTCGTTTGCAACGAATATCTGTTACTTGTAAAACTAAACAGAATAATAAAATTATAATGACCTTTTGTTCTAATACCTGTGTTACAAACACTATAATTTATCTTTTAATTTAAGTACAAACTCGTTGGAGTGGTGATTGATTCTTACTGTGTTGAAAGTAAATGTGTTAGGTGTCTTTTTTGCCTTTCTCATTTTGGCTCCTGTTATATCTTATTAATTTTAATTTTAAGTCGTCATATATTATTCCAATAATTAAAACTGTCGCTGCAATTGCTAATACATAAAGTTGTAAGGCCGAATAAAAAATACCGCTTAAAAGTCCGCCTAAAAAGAAAAAAGCAATAATAGTCAGGCGTAATTTTATTGAAGAATACAGCTTGTCCTTTTGGTCCTTATTTTTATAAAAAAACAATTGGGACAATTCAATTCCTAAGTCTGTAAAGAGCCCTGTTAAGTGTGTTGTTCGAACAGTTGAATTAGAAATTGTCGTTACTAATGAATTTTGTAAGCCCATAGCAAAAAGCAAAGAACAAGCAAGTAAATTAGGGGTTTGTGAAATCAAAAATTGTCCGGATAGTGCTAAAAAGAACAAAATAGCGCTTTCTATAATTGTTGGAATTACATAAATTAATCTGTCACTTGTTTTTGATGTAATTTCAACTAATAAGTTTGATGAAAAGGATCCTAAAAAAAAGAAAAAAATGTATAAGAAATAAACAAAAGCCTGCCAAAAATTGAGTTTAAAAATTTCGTCTACAAAAAAAGCAAAGTGTCCCGTTACATTTGTTGTCAGTCTTTGAACAGCTAAAAATCCCCCTACATTAACAATTCCAGCAACAAATGACAGTAATGAAGCAATCCTTAAATTATGCTTTAATGTTCTCGCCTTTCCCTTGTGTTTAAACATAAATTAGTTATCATTTTGTTCATCAGTATATTTTTTCCTAAATGAATATAATGCGCTGCAAAGTGTTGTTCTCAACGCTGCGGAAATGTCTCTGGCTTTGCCCAAATTTTGTTATAAATAAAAACCTCTCAAAAGTCTCCGATTTTAAAGCTAAATTAATACAGATTATATTTTGTAAATGATTTCACGCTTAAAATATCTGCAACATAATTATATGCTTTTTCGATAGTTAATAATTCCAAATTACATATCCTTCTTTCATTTTAAGTTTTCTATAAATATAACATTTTTGCGATTATTACTGTTTAAAAACATTTCGTAAAAAGTCGGGAGACTTTAAGAGTTTTAGAGTTTATAAGTGAGTTAAAAAAATTACGCACGCTCCCGCACGAATCATTTCTTTTGGCTTTTGAAACCTAACTTTTATCATGAGCAGAAAATTACTTTTCATAATGACTTTTAGTCCCGTTGTCCTTCCAATCTTTTATTAAAAAAAAAAAAAAATAAAAGGATTTTCCCTCCCATCGTGGCTAGGACTTCAGGTTTAATAATACCAAAAGTTCTATCATTTTTGATATGCTTTTCTTTTCAGTAAATCTGCAGCGGTCTGATAAAACGAAATAGTTTCATTTACTAAATCGGTTCTTTCAGTTTTCAAAGCTTTTTCTTCATAATGAATCTGATATTCGGGTAAAATGCCTTTTTTTGGAATTAATGCTAACTGGTATTGTTTTACCTGCTGTTTTGGTGACAAAATGGTCAATACATTATCTTTTATCATTCCTAAATCCTGATATGTTGCGATAAAAGCTCTTGGTTTGTAATCTGGTTTAAAAACATCCTGTCCGTAAAACTTGCTTTCATAATCAAAATGCAGCAGTCCGAAAACCGTTGGCATTAAATCGATTTGAGACATGAGCTGATTGTATTTTTCAGCTTTGACAGACGGACTGTAAATAAAAGCCGGAATTCGGTATTTATCTAACGGCAGCTCTGTTTTTCCAGCACTTGAAGCACAATGATCGGCTACAATTACAAAAACAGTATTTTTAAACCAGGGTTGTTTACCTGCCATATCAAAGAATTTCCTTAAAGCATAATCCGTATATTTTACGCCACCATCCCTGGATTTAGCATCTCCGGAAATGTCAATTTTATTATTAGGATACGTAAAAGGCCTGTGATTGCTGACAGTCATAATATGATTAAAGAATGGTTTTCTTTCTTTTGCCTCCGCATTCATAATTTTTATGGCTTTATTGTACATGTCTTCATCACACACTCCCCAAACATTCGAAAACGTAATTTCCTCATCTGCAAAGTTTGATTTGTCAACGATTTCATATCCATTACCAGAATAAAAATCTCTCATATTATCAAAAAAGGCATCGCCTCCGTACATGAATTTTACATTATATCCTTTTTGTTTAAAAATGTTTCCGGTTGAGAATTTGTTTTTATTATCTTCACGTTTTACTATGCTTTCACCGGGAGAAGGCGGTAAGCATAAAGTTACAGCTTCGAGGCCGCGAACCGTACGGTTTCCTGTTGCATATAAATTGGTAAACTCTAGGCTCTTTTGCTTCAGACTATCTAAAAAAGGAGTAATATTATTAGTGTTTCCATAGGATTTAAAGAAATCAGCACTATAACTTTCTATTGTAATCAGCACTACATTTTTATGGTTCTCAGGATAATCGCTTTCTATATTACGACTAGTATTTTGTGCTGAAACGCTTGTGATTTGCTGTTGTAGAATTGCATATGCTTTTCTGTGTGGCAGGGTTTTGTAAAATTCAAAATAGTCCAGTTTATTATTTTGAAAGGCAAGAAAAAATTTATACAAGCCATTAGACTGTAGTTCGTTAACAAATACATTTTTTGAATTTTCTGTTTTGGCTAAAGCTGGAATTGCAATTAAGGAAACTAAAAAGAATGCAATATAAACCGCGGAAATCTTAATTTTAGTTTTAAAATCAGGAATTTCATCAATATAGATTCTTGATTTTTTTATAATAAAATAAGTAATGATTGCCGTTGCCAAAAATAAAGCACTAAATATTGGAATGACAGGATACGATTGCATAATATTCCCAATAACTTCATTGGTGTAAATGAGGTAGTTTACAGCTATGAAATTGTATTTAACTCCAAATTCATTCCAGAAAAAATATTCACTTATTCCATTTTGCAGGATCAATAAAACATATAGAAAAATAACAAAAGCAAATAACCAGAACCTGATTCTCTTTTTCAGTTTTTGCATAAACAAAAATACTGCAAACAATGAAGTTTTAATACCCACAAAAATGGTAACAATTTTAGGCAAAGCACCGCCATATTCATCAAAAATGCTTTTTCCAGATACAATATATAACAATAAGAGAATTAGAAAACCCAAAATTATATAACCTGCAGGCTTGTTGTATTTGGAATCAGAAATAAATATTAAATACAGCCATAAAAAAGCACTTAGAATCATAAAGACAAACAAATCATTCAATAAGCCAAGACTGAAGATTTTAATGATTTCTAAAAAGTTAAAAGAGCTTTGAGTTATTGGATGTAAAATCAGTACAATACGCAACACAAAACTGATGGTAAAATAAAATACACCAAGATTATAAAACGGTGAAAGTTTCTTGTAGAAAGTCATAGGCTTATTTTTTTTACAAAATTATATCCAGTTGATTAATTCGGAATTAAGAAACAACTTTACCTTGCTTAGGATGAACTTAATATTTGCTTAAGATAAATTGCATATTTTTTATTGTCATAATTTTGAGCATTTACACCATACAAAATTTTATCTTTGATAAAAGGTGATTATAAATGTATAAATAAAATCCTAATAAAATAAAAAAATGCATATTTTAATAGTTGAGGATGAGTTAGGTATTGTTCAGTTTTTGAAACAAGGCCTGGAGGAAGAGGGATATGAGATAACTACAGCCAGTGATGGTTTAATAGGTTTTGAACTAGCCCAAAGCCAGCAATTTGATTTGATTTTACTGGACTGGATGCTGCCAAAGATTAGTGGTATAGACCTTTGTAAAGCTATTAGGATTAAAAATCAGACAACCCCAATTATTTTTTTAACGGCAAAAGATACTGTAAAAGAAACCATCGAAGGGTTGAGGGCTGGAGCAAACGATTATATCAAAAAACCATTTAGTTTTGAGGAGCTTACTGAAAGGATCAAAGTTCATTTAAGGCATAAAAAAGGTTCGGAAACACTATTGTTAGGAAATATTAAAGTTGATGTATCAAAATACCTTGTTTTAAAAAATGATGAGGAGATTGGGCTTACCCAAAGGGAGTTTGAATTACTTCGTTACCTGATTGAAAACAAAGGAAAAGTATGCACCCGGAACCAGATTTTAAAAGATGTCTGGAATATTAATTTTGAATATGATACCGGGGTTATAGATGTTTTCATGAATGCTATCAGAAAAAAACTGAATTTAAAAATTGAAGAAGACTATATAAAAACCATCCGTGGTGTAGGTTATATTGCTAATGACTAGGTAATGACACAGCTTTCCTTTAAAAACAGAATCGCCTTAAATTATATCATTACAACAGGATTGTTGATTCTGGTAGTTTTTTCGGCTATTTATTCCACAGTAAAATTTACGGTTTATAAGCATCTTGATGAGAATTTAAAGATCGAAATTGAGAATCATTTAAAAGAGATCAAAATAGAAAACGATATGGTTTTCCTGATGGATGAAGAGGAGTGGGAGGAACGCGAACATAACTCAGTGGATGTAAATCCGGTTTTTGTCCAGTTTTTGGATTTGCATAAAAAAGTGATCGAAAAATCACCAAATTTAAAAAATGAAGTCCTTGTATTTCATGATAATATAGGATTTTACAAAACCTTTGATACAACCTTATTAAAAAGCACTGTCAGACAGATTCAGGTTCCGCTTCATATAAAATCAAAAAAAATTGGTTATCTGATTATTGCGATGCCACTTACAGATTCGACCAAAGTTTTAAATAACCTTTTTGAGACTTTGTTAATTGCTTTTCCTTTCATTTTAATACTATTATTTTTAATTGCGCGCTTTTTTGCCGGAAGGAGCATCAGGCCTATTAATGCCATTACAGATATTTCAGGTATGATTACAAGGGATAATCTTAAAACCAGAATTCCCCTGCCTAAAAAACGTGATGAATTATATACGCTTTCTGAAACAATCAATAATTTGCTGAATCGTATTGAGGATGCCGTAGAGCGTGAAAAGCAATTTGCATCAGATGCATCACACGAATTGAGAACGCCTTTAACCGTTATCAAGGGGACTCTGGAAGTGCTGATCAGAAAACCACGTAATAACAATGAATACGAAGAAAAAATAAATTACTGTATCAACGAAGTAGATAATCTCAATATATTGGTGGATCAGCTTCTTATGCTGGCGCGTTTTGAGAATCAAAGACATAATGTTTTATCTGAATCTGTTTATCTGAACGCTGTTGTTTTAGATGTAATTACTTTAAATTCAGAGAAAATCAGCAGCAAAGCAATCCATATGAAATTTGATGCCGAAGGAGAATTTTACATTAATTCAGATAATTACCTTGTGGTAACTATTTTTAGGAATATTATTTCTAATGCCCTTAAGTATACCAATAATCGTGGTCACGTTTCTGTTTCACTTTTTAAAGAAAACAGTAAAATTATCTGCAGGATTTCAGACAACGGAATCGGAATTAAGAAAACAGATTTAGAGGCTATCTTTAATCCTTTTTTCAGGTCGAATTCGTCAGTACATCCAGAAATTAAAGGAACAGGATTAGGATTGTCTATCGTTAAACGTTTTACAGAACTGCTTGATATTAAGTTTCAGATAGAAAGCAGGATTAATGAAGGTACAACAGTAGTTTTAGAATTTAACGAAGAGGAAATTAGGCTATAAAAAACAACGTTCGTGCATCTTTGATCTTTATAATATATTCGAAACCTTTTTAGTTCAATATCCTGGAGTAAAAATAGGCTGCAAATGGTGAAGAATCTTTTTTTAACAATAAACTGCTGTTAAGTTAAAATAAAAATTGCTTTTTTATGAAATTAACCTGTATATTTGCAACCGAATCAAAGAATAAAAAACAACATAAAAATGTTTATCAACCAATTACATCATCATCATTTTCATAATTGCTCTCAGGCGATGTGTTAATGTATGGATGTAAATCATCATATTTTAAAACCCGTTTGAGTACATCAAACGGGTTTTTTATTCCCTATTCTTTGTACTCAAACTATTAATTAAACAAAAAAAGAAAAATGAGTACTTTAAAAATTGCAATTCAGAAATCAGGTCGTTTAAACGAAGACAGCATCCAGATCCTAAAAGACTGCGGTATTTCAATCAACAATGGAATCGATCAGCTAAAAGCAGAAGCTTCAAATTTTCCTCTTGAAGTTTTATATTTAAGAAATTCTGATATCCCTCAATACTTAATTGACGGAGTAGTAGATTTAGCAATTGTAGGGGATAATCTTTTGGTAGAAAAAGGAAAAGGTATCGAAGTGGTTCAGAAATTAGGATTCTCAAAATGTAAAGTTTCTGTAGCAGTTCCAAAAACTTTTGAATACAATTCGGTTCAGGATTTGGCTGGTTTGCGTATTGCAACTTCATATCCAAATACAGTTAATGAATATTTTGGTTCATTCGGATTGACAGTTGATATTCACCAGATTTCAGGTTCGGTAGAAATTGCACCTAATATTGGTCTTGCCGATGCCATTGTTGATATCGTTTCAAGCGGAAGTACTTTGTTTAAAAACAATTTGAAAGAAGTTGAGGTAATTTTGAAAAGTGAAGCGGTTTTAGCGGTTTCTCCAAAAGTTTCCCCTGAAATTCAAAAGCACATCGATACTTTAAAATTTAGGATCCAGTCGGTATTGAGAGCCAGAAATTCAAAATATATTTTGATGAATGTGCCAAATGACAAGATTGATGAAATTGGCAGAATTTTACCGGTTTTGAGAAGCCCTACCGTTCTCCCGTTGGCAGAAGAAGGCTGGAGCAGCGTTCACTCTGTAATCGATAAAGATACTTTTTGGGACGTAATCGATCAGTTGAAAGAAGCCGGAGCAGAAGGGATTCTGGTTTGCCCAATTGAGAAAATGGTACTATAAATAAAATTTCAATTATAAAATTCCAAATTCCAAACTTAGCTTGAAAATTTTAGCTTTTGACGAAAGCATTGGAATTTGGAACTTCTAAAATTTGGAATTTAATATAAAATATTATGAATAAAATAAATAACCCAAAACCGGATACCTGGTCAGAAATATTAAAAAGACCTACGAAAACAATCGATGATATCGAAGTTACGGTTAAAGAAATATTTAAAGAAGTACAGAAAAAAGGAGATGAAGCGGTTGCAAAATACACTTCTATTTTCGACGGAATTGCTTTAGACAATTATGAAGTTACTTCGGAAGAAATTCAGGAAGCAATTATTTTAGTTTCAGCCGAACTGAAAGAAGCAATCCAGCTGGCTAAAAATAATATTTATAAATTTCACTCCGCACAAAAAACAGAAAGAATCTCAATTGAAACGATTGATGGCGTTAACTGCTGGCAGGAAAAAAGACCTATTCAAAAAATTGGTTTGTATATTCCCGGTGGAACCGCTCCTTTGTTTTCAACCGTTTTGATGCTCGCTGTTCCTGCTGAAATTGCAGGTTCGAAAGAAATTGTTTTGTGCTCGCCTCCGGATAAAAACGGAAAAATCAATCCTGCGATCTTGTATGCTGCCAATTTATGTGGCGTAACCAAAATATTAAAAGTAGGCGGAATCCAGGCCATTGCCGGAATGACGTTTGGAACACAGTCAATTCCTAAAGTGTATAAAATTTTCGGTCCCGGAAATCAGTTTGTAACGGTGGCTAAACAATTGGCAACACAATTTGGCGTTGCTATTGATATGCCTGCAGGACCATCAGAATTATTGGTGGTAGCAGATGATACTGCTGTTCCTGCTTTTGTAGCTTCGGATTTATTGTCTCAGGCAGAACATGGTGCTGACAGTCAGGTGATTTTGGTTTCTACTTCGAAAAAACTGATTGATGCTGTGGAAGAGGAAATTCAGGTCCAGCTTGAAGTACTTCCAAGAAAAGAAATTGCTAAAAAAGCCATTGCCAATTCTAAATTGATTTTTGTTGAAAACGATAAAATTGCTTTAGAACTTATAAATGAATACGGACCGGAACACTTTATCATCTGCTCAGAATATGATGATTTTTACTGTAACGGAATTGTAAATGCGGGTTCTGTTTTTATCGGAAATTATACGCCTGAAAGTGCCGGTGATTATGCTTCAGGAACGAATCATACTTTGCCGACAAATGGCTACGCCAAAAATTACAGCGGTGTAAATCTGGACAGTTTTATGAAATCCATGACGTTTCAGAAAATTTCAGAGAAAGGAATTCAGAATATTGGACGCGCCATTGAAGTAATGGCGGAAGCCGAAGGATTACAGGCACATAAAAATGCAGTAACATTACGTTTGAAGTCCTGCGAGGTTTCCAAAACCTCGTAGGTTTGAATTAATTATTGATTTCTGATTAAAAAAATACCTACAAGGTTTTAAAAACCTTGCAGGAATAAAAAATAAAACAATGAGTACCTTCGATATAAATAGAATCACACGTGAAAACGTAAAAATATTAAAACCCTATTCTTCAGCACGTGATGAGTTTGAAGATTTTGATACTGCTGAAATGATTTTTCTGGATGCAAATGAAAATCCGTTTCAGAATGGTGTAAACCGTTATCCGGATCCACAGCAGAATTCGGTTAAAGCCATTTTAGCTAAAAATAAAAATGTAAAACAAAACCAGATTTTATTAGGAAACGGAAGTGATGAGGTTTTGGATTTGCTTTTCAGGGCTTTTTGCGAACCAAAAACAGACAATATTATTTCGTTGCCGCCAACTTACGGAATGTACAGTGTTCTCGCGAATATTAATGCGGTAGAAAACAGGGAAGTTTTGCTTTCAACCGATTTTCAGCCACAGGTTGATAAAATTTTAGAAGCGGTTGATGACAATACCAAAATTATCTTTTTGTGCTCACCAAACAATCCCACCGGAAATTCATTTTCGGATGAAAGTGTGGTGAAACTGCTTCAGAATTTTAAAGGTTTGGTCGTAATCGATGAAGCCTATATTGACTTTTCGGAAAAAGAAAGCTGGCTGGTAGAAATGGATCAATATCCGAATCTGGTGATTACACAAACACTTTCAAAAGCGTATGGGCTGGCCGGAATTCGTTTAGGAGTTTGTTATGCTTCACAAGCTGTAATTTCAATTCTAAACAAAATTAAACCTCCGTATAATGTAAACGAACTGACACAGCAAAGAGCGATTGAGCGTTTGAAGGACGGAGAAAAAATAAAACAGGAAATTGATGCTATCATCGAGCAAAGAGAAGAACTGCTTAAAGTTTTGGCAGATGTTGCTTTTGTTGAAAAAGTTTATCCTACAGAAGCTAATTTTGTGTTAGTAAAAGTGGATGATGCCAATAAAAGATACGATCAGCTAATTGAAAAAGGAATTGTTATCCGTAACAGAACAACACAGCCCTTATGCGAAAACTGTCTTCGTTTTACGATTGGAATTCCTGAAGAAAATGCTGTTTTGATTAAAGAATTGAAGTTGTTGAAATAGATTTTGAAATTATAAATATCTCGAAACCGTTTTGCGTGAGGGATAGAGGCGTTATCCTTTTGTGAAGAGAAACGGAACAAAAGATATAGCCGAAAGCCCGACCCGGAGGGACACGCCCAAAATAATATAATATGAAAAAAGTACTTTTTATCGATCGTGACGGAACGATTGTTTTAGAACCTGAAGGATATCAATTGGATAGTTTAGATAAATTAGAGTTTTATCCGAAAGCGTTTCAATATCTGGCTAAAATTGCCAATGAACTGGATTATGAGCTCGCAATGGTAACCAATCAGGACGGTTTGGGAACGGACAGTTTTCCGGAAGATACGTTTTGGCCAACACAGAATTTTATTCTGAGAGCGTTTGAAAACGAAGGTGTTTTGTTTGATGATATTTTTGTAGACCGTTCATTCCCGGAAGATAATGCACCAACACGCAAACCAAGAACCGGAATGTTGACGAAATATATTGACAATCCAAACTATGATTTGGCAAATTCTTTTGTTTTGGGAGATCGTTTAACTGATGTTGAACTGGCTAAAAATCTGGGAGCAAAAGCCATTTTTATGAACCTGGCTGATGGCGCCGGAAGTACTGAAATTTCATCGAAACGTGAAGAGTTAGATGAAACGATTGTTTTGCAGACAACCGACTGGAAAACGATTTATGAGTTTTTGAAATTAGAGGCTCGTTCGGCTTCGATTACCCGTAAAACGCATGAAACCGATATTTACATTAATCTGAACCTTGACGGAACGGGAAAAAGTAAAATCGATACAGGAATTGCTTTTTTTGATCACATGTTAGACCAGATCTCCCGTCACGGTCAAATGGATTTGGAAATTCTGGTAAAAGGGGATTTAGAGGTTGATGAACATCATACTATTGAAGATACGGCTATTGCTTTGGGTGAAGTTTTCGCAAAAGCACTAGGAAATAAATTAGGAATCGAGCGTTATGGTTTCTGTTTGCCAATGGACGATTGTTTAGCACAGGTTGCCATTGACTTTGGAGGAAGAAACTGGCTGATCTGGGAAACCGAATTTAAACGCGAAATGGTAGGTAAAATGCCAACAGAAATGTTTTTTCACTTCTTTAAATCATTTTCTGACGGTGCAAAAGCCAATATCAACATCAAAGCTGAAGGAGATAACGAGCATCATAAAATTGAGGCGATTTTCAAAGCTTTCGCTAAAGCCATAAAAGTTGCCGTAAAAAGAGATACTGAAAAAATGATTTTACCTTCGACAAAGGGAATGCTGTAAAAAAATTTGTTTCAGGTTTAAAGTTTCAGGTTCTGTTGAATAACGTGTAACTTTAAACCTGAAACCTGAAACAAAAAAGGAATGGAACCGAAAAAGTTTGCCAAACAATGGATTGAATCCTGGAATTCGCATGATTTAGAAGATATCATGAAGCATTATGCGGATGATATTCAGATTACAACGCCAATGTTAAAACTGGCTGCAGGAATAGAAAGTGGCTCAATCCAAGGAAAAGAAGAAGTGAGGGCATACTGGGAAAAAGCATTAATCAAAATTCCTGATTTGCATTTTGAATTGATAGAAGTTACATCTGGTATTGATTCGGTGGCACTTTATTATAAATCGGTTATGAATAAAATGGCAGTTGAAGTTATGTTTTTTAATGAAAACGGATTGGTAAATAAAATGATCGCTCATTATACTGATTTATAATAAGGTTAAAATTGTTTCAAGTTTCAAGTTTCAAGTTCTGTAAAGCAACCTGAAAACTAAAACAAAACAAACAAAAAATTAAATGAAAATAGTTATCATAAATTACGGAGCAGGAAATATTCAGAGTATTATGTTTGCTATTGAAAGACTCGGTTTTAAAGCGGTTTTGAGCAATAATCCTGAAGAAATTCAGTCGGCAGATAAAGTGATTTTCCCTGGTGTAGGCGAGGCGAGTTACGCGATGAAAAAACTGAAAGAAAGCGGTTTGGATAGTTTGATTCCGACATTAAAACAGCCTGTTTTCGGAATCTGTCTTGGAATGCAGCTGATGTGTAATTCAACTGAAGAAGGAAATACAAAAGGTTTGGGAATTTTTGATGTGGATGTAATTAAATTTACTTCAAAAGTAAAAGTGCCGCAGATGGGCTGGAACCAAATCTATAATTTAAAATCGGATTTGTTTAAGGATATTGCAGAAAATGAATTCATGTATCTGGTACATAGTTTTTATGCTCCAAGCTGCCCTGAAGCTATTGCAACAACAAATTACGAATTGGAATACGCTTCGGCTTTACATAAAAATAATTTTTACGGAACGCAGTTTCATCCTGAAAAGAGTGGGGATGTGGGGGAGAAGATATTGGGTAACTTTTTGAAGTTAAATTCCAATTTTTAAAATTGCTTCGCCTGTTCGCTATCGCTTGAGTCCAAATTCTAATTCAATAACAAAAATCAATCAAAATATCAATTTCAATTTTGGATAATCTAAAATCTAAAATCTAAAATCTAAAATTACAAAAATGAGAATAATACCAGCCATAGATATCATTGAAGGAAAATGCGTTCGTTTGTCCAAAGGGGATTATGATACCAAAATAATTTACAATGAAAATCCGCTTGAAGTGGCCAAATCATTTGAAGCGCACGGAATTGAATACCTGCATTTAGTAGATCTTGACGGTGCAAAATCAAGCAAAATTGTCAATTATAAAATTCTGGAACAAATTGCGACACAAACCAGTTTAAAAATTGATTTTGGTGGTGGATTAAAAGCAGATTCTGATTTAAAAATTGCTTTTGAAAGCGGTGCAAACCAAATTACAGGTGGAAGTATTGCGGTAAAAAACAGGGAAATTTTCCAGAAATGGATTTCAGAATACGGTTCGGATAAAATCATATTAGGAGCTGATGCAAAAGATGAAAAAGTAGCCGTTTCAGGATGGCTGGAAGATTCAGATGAGGATTTGGTTCCGTTTATTCAGGATTATCAAACAAAAGGAATTCAGTATGTAATTTGTACTGATATTGCAAAAGACGGCATGCTGGAAGGGCCAAGCTTCGATTTGTATGCGAAGATTTTAGCTGAAGCTAATGGAATAAAATTAATCGCTTCCGGTGGGATTTCTACATTCGACGAACTCCCAAAATTAGCCGAATTAGGTTGTGAAGGAACGATAATCGGAAAAGCGATTTATGAAGGAAGAATTACGTTGAAGCAATTAGAAAACTTTATAATTAGATAATTTGTCAATTAGAAAATTAGAAAATTATTTAGCAAACGCAGAAAATTATCTAATTATCTAATTATCTCAATTAACACATTAGATAAATGTTAGCAAAAAGAATCATACCCTGTTTGGATATAAAAAACGGAAGAACCGTAAAAGGCGTAAATTTTGTAGATTTGCGTGATGCTGGTGATCCGGTTGAACTAGCTGAAATTTATTCGGCTGAAGGTGCGGATGAATTGGTTTTTCTGGATATTTCGGCAACGGAAGAGCGTAGAAAAACTTTAGTCAATATGGTACGAAGTGTGGCGGAGAAAATCAATATTCCGTTTACCGTTGGCGGCGGAATTTCGTCTGTTGAAGATGTTGAAATCCTTTTGAATAATGGTGCTGATAAAGTTTCAATCAATTCATCGGCAGTAAAAAATCCGCAATTGATTAATGATCTGGCTCAGAAATTCGGAAGCCAGTGCGTTGTAGTCGCAATCGATGCCAAACAAATTGACGGACAATGGATTGTACATTTGGTGGGTGGAAAGGTACCAACCGAATTAAATTTATTCGATTGGGCTGTAGAAGTTGCAGAACGCGGTGCAGGAGAAATATTATTTACTTCAATGGACAATGACGGAACCAAAAATGGTTTTGCAAACGAGGCTTTGGCTAAATTGTCAGGATTAATTAATATTCCGATTATTGCTTCGGGAGGTGCCGGAAATATTCAGCATTTTGTTGATTCATTTAAAGAAGGAAAAGCAGATGCGGCTTTGGCAGCAAGTGTTTTTCACTTTAAGGAAATCGAAATTAAAGCTTTGAAACAAGAGTTAAAAAACAATAATATTGAAGTACGAATATAGTCTTTAAGACTTTCGACTTTCCACTTTAGACTAAAAAAGATGAACATAGATATCAAAAGTTCCCACGGATTAATTCCGGCGATTATTCAGGATTCAGAAACGAAAAATGTCCTAATGATGGGGTATATGAATGAAGAATCCATTCAAAAAACAATTGAAACCCAAAAAGTGACTTTTTTCAGCCGTTCCAAACAAAGACTTTGGACAAAAGGTGAGGAAAGCGGTAATTTTTTGAATTTGGTAAGCATTAAAAACGACTGTGATGGTGATACGCTTTTGATTCAGGCAAAACCAGTGGGACCAACTTGTCACACCGGAGCTGATACCTGTTGGCAGGAAGAAAATAAGGAAAATTATGGTTTTATTTCCCAGTTAGAAAATACAATCAAAACCCGCAGGGAAAATGCTGATTCGGAGAAAAGTTATGTAGCATCCTTATTCGAAAAAGGAATTAATAAAATTGCTCAAAAAGTAGGAGAAGAAGCGGTAGAAGTAGTTATTGAAGCCAAAGACGATAACGATGATTTATTCCTGAGCGAAAGTGCCGATTTGCTTTTTCATTATTTGATTTTACTGCAGGCAAAAGGATATCAGTTAAACGATGTGGTTGATGTTTTAAAGAAACGTCAGAAGTAGTTTTAAATACGAGCTTAATCTTTAAAAATCAGGTGAATAAATGAATGATGAATCTTTAATAAATTTTTAACAGGCTTTTATATTTTTCAGATAAATAAATTGTTTTAGCAGAAGTTTTGTTAATGACTGGTATTACTTTTTTGTTGCTGTAAGTTCTGTTGGCGATTGTCCAAATTGTTTTTTGAAAGCAAAAGAAAAATGTGACAGGTTTTCAAAGCCAACTTCGTAAAAAACGTCAATAGGTTTTCTACTCTTTTTTGTTAGTTGATAATAGGCAAGTTCTAAGCGTTTTTCGGTTAGCCATTTTTGTGGCGTGGTATTAAATGCCTTTTTGAAGTCACGTTTAAAAGTAGTTAAACTACGCCCTGTTAAATAGCTGAATTTTTCTATTGGCATGTTGAACATATAATTACGTTCCATAAACTCGACAAGGTTGATTTTATGCGGTTCCGAAAAGTCAGATAAAATATTGTCTATGTCTTTGTTTATAGACTGTAAAACGGTAATAGCTTCCTGAATTTTCAATTGGGAAAGTTCCTCTGGCAATTTATACTCAAGGTCAAAATAGGGCAGCATCGAACTGAAAAAGCTATCCAATAATGGACTTTTAGGCAATGGAATGATATAATCGGTTTTAGGAACAAAAGTGATCTGCATTTTTTTTTGTTCATAAAAAGCCCTCAAAACACCTTGTGTCAGTTTTACGACTATGGCTTTATAAGGCAATCCGTCTTTTTCGGATTTTATTAATGTAGCCAGCCGATTTCTCGGAAACAGATGCGTTTCGCCTGCTCCAAAAATATAGGTTTTATTAGATTGAATTACTTTTAATTCGCCCGACAATACACGAACAACAGAGTGTTCCTCTGCAATTATTTCGGTATTATAGAATACGGCTTCACTACAAGTGAAAACAATTTCAGCGTTATTATTTGTTTCTCTTATTGGCATAGTACAAAGGTAAAAATAAATGAGGCTCACAATTTAATGAGCCTCATTAGTTTCAATTATTAGATATCAAATTTTGTCTGAGTCAGTTTTTCACTTAGTGCCCAAAGTTTTTGAGCTGCTTCAGCATTCAGTGCAAATGGTGCTACACCAACAAATCCACCTGGGTTTTTATAAGCAGCCGCAATGCTATCATAATTTGCTTCATCATATTGAGCAATTTCGACATCCTCCAAATATACACCTCCTAGATTTTGAAGCTGCGGACTTGTTGCTGCCCAAACTGCTGTTGCAGCGCCTTGTTCCTTGGTTTTTTGTATACTTTTCATTGCAGCTTCTGCTTCGGTATTTGTTGTTCCATCAGGATGCAAAATACCTAATGTGACAAAATCTTCAAAGGTTAAATGCCTTCCCAAATTAGTTTCTAAACTCAAACCAGGATTCAAAGAATAAGAACGAACCCCAAATTGTTGTCCTCTATTATCTAATTCTAAAGCAAAAAGTATATTGGCTGTTTTAGATTGTCCATACGCTTCGAATTTATCGTACTCTCTTTTGTTAAAGTTTACGTCATCAAAACCAATCGGTGAATAATGGTGTGATGAAGAAGAAACATTCACAACTCTTGCTCCATTGGCTTTTTTTAATGCTTCCCAAAGTCTCGCAGTTAATTTAAAATGACCTAAATGATTAGTAGCAAATTGTCCTTCATTTCCTTTTTCGTCACGAAGTAAAGATGTCCACATGATACCAGCA
Source organism: Flavobacterium flavigenum (assembly GCF_027111255.2). Classification (NCBI taxonomy): domain Bacteria; kingdom Pseudomonadati; phylum Bacteroidota; class Flavobacteriia; order Flavobacteriales; family Flavobacteriaceae; genus Flavobacterium; species Flavobacterium flavigenum. The sequence goes on from NZ_CP114285.2 coordinate 4,853,553, forward strand.
TTGTTAATAAGCAAGTGCAATGCTCTGCCAGATTTTAGAAACTTATCCGCAAATGTTTCAATAGATTCAGGTTTAAATAAATCTAAATATTCTACCTCTACGGAAGTAATTCCTTTTAAGTTTTCCTTTGTTTTTTCTATATCTCTAGCAGGAACAATTACTGTAGCTCCAGCCGAAGTTAATGCTTTGGTGATTTCAAAACCATAACCACCATCACCACCTGTAACGATTGCAATTTTACCTGTAAGATCAATTCCCTTGATTACATCTGTAGTTGTTGATGATGCGTTGAAGCCTGAACCTGTTGTTTTTTGTAATGCTCCATTGTAATTTGTTTGTTCCATTTTTTTAAAAGTTTGTTATTTTTTAAATTTTGATGGGACAAAGTTAGAAAGCGTTTTGCCAAGAGGTTTTGTTTTAAAGTCCGAATTACTTTGTTTACAGGGTCGGTCGTTTTACTGCTGTTAAACTTCTAATTAAGCGTTAAAGCCCCTAAAATTTCTTCATACATAAATGGGCCGCCAGGATATTTGGCAGTGTAATCAAGATTCATCCATACCTGGCCGCGTTCGTCGATATGGTAATGAATTATTTTTCCTTTACTCTCTTTCACAAAAAGGACATTCTTAATCAGATAATTGACTTTTTCCAGATCAATTAAAGAACCAATCAGAATTTCGGGATAAATATGGCCTTTGGTATGAATTAATCTCGGTGTTCCGCCAATCGAACGAACTGCTGCAGCCATTAAAATGGAATGATCATCGCAGTCTCCCGAAAAATATTCTAAAGATTCAGTAGCTGTAGCAATGTAATCGCCTTCTTTTGGATCATTAACATAATTCCACCGATGATTGATTTCCTTAAAAACAGCAAAACACTGAATGATGGTTCTGTAATCTGAATAACCCTTTATGCCTTTAAAATGCTTTGTAGTTGCCATAATCGCAAAATTCCGAACTTTAGGATTCTGATATTCTATGGCATTTATAATTTTTGTTTTATTAGGAAACGGAAGTAATTTCGCCACAATGATATCCTGAGGAAAAGGATTATCAGACATGGTATAAATCATCGAATTATAATCTTCTGATATTTCGGTAAAGCCATAATTCCCTATAACTGTTCCATAAAATAAAACTAGTAAGTATAAGGCAATGCAAATTAAGATGATGGTACGTAACAACATCAGCAAGAAGTAAATTGCTGCAAAAACAACTAAAAAAATCAAAACACGGTCTAAATTAAAAGACCATTTTAAGTCAATCAGGTTTTGGTGCAATATGATAAAAACCGGGATGGTAATCAAAAGACTCAATAGCATAATAATAATCCTATCCCAGGGAGATTTTACCTGTAATTTGGATTTTAATTGCGGAAAGTCAATTTTTGGAAATTTTATCATAGCATTAAAAAGCAGTGTTTTTTACATCGCTTTTACGGTTTCAACAAAAGTACTTTTTTTATCAATAATTCCCAGATCAAATAACTGATTTTGAATCTTTACAAATGCTTTCTCGGTTAAATTTTTCTGAGACCATTGTGTCAGTTTAAGCCATTCCTGAATATCTTCCAGTCTTTGGTCAAAAATATCGGCCAGTGTTTTGTCAATATCCGGAATCTGGGTAAAATCCCGTGTAGCATTATTAATGATTTCCAGTATTTTCTCCATTACTTTTGGATTTTTTTTCAAAAATTCATCACGGGCAGCAATTACAAAAGAAGGCCATGGAGTAGGGCAATCACCTAAGCGTCTGAAAATACCTTTATCAACAAGAGGTTTGGTCATGAAACGCTCCCACATGAAATAATCTGCAGTTTCATTAGTAAGAGCTTCTACAGCACCGTCTATGGTGTTGACGATTTCAAATTCTAAATTATCAGTTCCCCAGCCCTGTTCATTTGCATTAACATACGCCATTAATTGAGATCCTGAACCCAAACGTGAAATAGCCACTTTTTTATTTTTAAGATCTTTTATAATATGAAAATCGGAGTTAGCTGCAACATGAATCCCCCAAATTAAAGGTGACTGCACATAAATCTGAACAATTTTACTGGGATTTCCGGCAGCGATATCTTTTATAATGCCCTCTGTCAAAATAACAGCAATATCAGTATCGCCATCACGCAGCATCTGACACATTTTACCAGTTCCTTCAGGAATATTTTTCCATTGCAAATCTATATTTTCTGTTTGAAATTCGCTATTTTCAATACATAGCCGCCATGGCAAATTGAAGTGTTCAGGAACACCAACAATTTTTACTGTTTTCATTAAGTTTAAGTTTTAAGTTAAGTTGTTTGGGCATATTATTTTTAGACTTCTTAGATTTTAGCATGTTAGAATATTTAAGTATTTAGATTTTAAAAAATGATCTAATTACCAAATTAACACACTCTCTAATTTTTCAATAAATCTGTTCTGTGTTTTTCAGAAAGGCATGGTTCTGCAAATTCTATAATTTCCTGTAATTCGTATTGGCTCAAAAGGTTCTTTACAATGGCGTAATCTACATTTTTTGGAACTTCAACAGCAAATAAGGTTTCATTTAAGCCTTCTGAAACGCAATGAACTGATTTTAGTTCTTCACGGATTATTTCTTTATCGAATCCTTTTTCTAAAATTACAACCTGGAGAATTGAATTTCCAAAACTTTCTATAGTTTTTCTGTAAACAAGAGCATCTTCATTTTCATCGAATTCAGCGAAGAAAATATCATCTGTTGCAATTAAAGGTCCAAAAAAGGGAATGTTATCTAGTTTGAAAATTCCTTTTTCCAAATCAATAATTTCAGCCCACATGGTTTCAACCACTGTATCTTCAAGCAAATCACTGTAATATCTGAATACTATTTTTTTGTGCGTTTCTACTTCCATTATTTAGACATTAATTTAAGGCTTTTAAAGGAGATATTACAATACGATATCCGTCTGGATCCAGAAACATTTTGCCATTTTCATTCCAATATGGATTTATAGCCGGTATGATTGAAATATTGTTATTTACCACCTTTTTTATTAAGGTATTATATTTCAAAATTGTTTTGGGATAAAGTACAATGATATCATCTTCATCAAACTTATGATCAGTTTTGGTTTTAGATTGTGTGAATTCAAAATACCAGTCTAAATCAGGTTTTCCAATAAAAAGGCCATCATAATTATTATGGTTTTGGAAGCCGCCAAGTCTTTCAAAACCTAAAATATTGACGTAAAAATTTTCAATAGTCTCTAAATTATTTGTATGCCTTGCCACTCTTAGCATCATAGTTTTGTAATTTTTAAATAATAAATTATCTAATTTTCAGATTGACTAATTATTTTACTGCTAATTTGTCTAAAGTATATGCAATCAACTCATCTACTGCTTTATAAGGGTCCTGGCTAAAGGTTCCCGAAGCACGATTCGCAATAATCGCATTTAATGACAAAGCATTGTGTCCCAGTAATGCTGAAAGCCCGTAAATAGCAGCAGTTTCCATTTCCAGGTTTGTGATTCGGTTATCATTAAAATTAAAATTATCCATTTTGTTATTTAATTCCTCATCCTGAATGTTTAAACGCAGAATACGCCCCTGGGGGCCATAAAAACCTCCGGCAGTAGCTGTAATTCCTTTGAAAATCCTGTCGCTTTCAATGATTTTTTCTAATGTTTCTGAGCAGGCAATTGCATACGGTCTTCCTTTTCTAATATCCCAGTTGGTATGCAGGATAAAAGCATCTTCAATGGCATTATGGGAAACATTATCAATTAGATAGGAGCGAAGCATATTATCCAGTCCTAATCCAAATTTAGACATTACAAAGCTGTCAACAGGTATATCTGCATGTAATGAACCCGAAGTCCCGATTCGGATTATATTTAGAGAGGTCAGTTCTTTTTTTGGTACACGTGTTTCTAAATCGATGTTAACCAATGCGTCTAATTCATTTAGTACAATGTCAATATTGTCAGGTCCAATTCCTGTTGACATGACTGTAATTCTCTTGCCTTTGTAAACTCCAGTTTGGGTTTTAAATTCTCTTTTTTGAGTTGAATATTCAATCGAATCAAAAAACTGGGTAATTTTTTCAACCCTGTTCTGATCTCCCACAAAAATTATATCGTGGGCTATATGTTCAGGTCGAAGGTTTAAGTGATAAACACTTCCATCCGGGTTGAGTATTAATTCTGATGCCTGTATCATTTTTTTAAGTTGCTAAGTTCTAAGTTGCTGAAATTCTACTAATTTCAGTTTTTGGAATTTGGAATTTTTAAATTTGGAATTTAAAACATTTTATCCACCAACCCGTTTTGTTTTAAAGCCTTTTTCTTTTAAAATTGCCATAATTTTATCACGGTAATCTCCCTGAATGATAATAGAATCATCTTTAAAAGTTCCGCCAACGCTCAGTTTTGTCTTGATTTCTTTGGCCAGAATTTTAAAATCTTCATCAGATCCTTCGTAACCTTCGATAATGGTTGTTGCTTTTCCTTTTCGTTTTTCGAATTTGCAGATCATAGGCTCCTTTTGTACATAAAGCACATGTTCTTGTTCCTGAACCTCTTCTGGTTCATTGGATTCTATATGATCCGGAAATAAATTTTTTAACTGATCTTTAAAGTCCATAAGTTTGTTTTAAAAGATAAATTCCAATGCTTAAATTTAAAAAATCAAATTCCAAATCCCAATTTAATAATTTTGGAATTTGGAATTTTATAAAATTTGGAATTTAATAACTTTATTTTTTTATTAAACCTAAATCTACTAAGCGTTCGTATAGATAATCCCCAGCTTTAATATCTTCATATTTCTTAGGATTTTCAGAATCAATACAGTTTTCTAAACAATCCAGACGCATATCGCTCACAGGATGCATAAAAAACGGAATAGAATAACGTGAAGTTCCCCATAATTCCCTTGGCGGATTTACAACCTGATGTATAGTCGATTTTAATTTGTTGTTTGTATGTCTTGAGAGCATGTCTCCAACGTTGATTACCAATTCATCATCTTGGGCAATAGCATCAATCCATTCGCCATCGTGATTTTGAACCTGAAGACCTTTACCCTGGGCACCCATCAATAAGGTTATTAAGTTTATGTCTCCATGAGCAGCTGCACGAATCGCATTCTCCGGTTCAGAAGTAATCGGAGGATAATGTATTGGTCTTAAAATAGAGTTTCCTTCTTTGGCATATTCATCAAAATAAAACTCATCCAGACCAAGATGTAATGCCAAGGCTCTTAAAACATAAACGCCTGTTTTTTCAAGCATTTGATACGCTTCTTTTCCAACTTCGTTAAAACGCGGTAATTCTTTAACCTCAACGTTGTCAGGATATTCAGAAGCCCATTTCGAATCCTTGTCAACATACTGGCCAAAATGCCAGAACTCTTTTAAATCTCCCTCTTTTCGTCCTTTAGCATGTTCTTTTCCAAATGAAACATAACCTCTTTGTCCGCCTATTCCGGGAATTTCATAATTGTGTTTGGTTTCTAATGGCAAGGCGAAAAATTTTCGAATTTCACCATAAAGTTCGTTTACCAGCTGGTCATCAAGAAAATGACCTTTTAAGGCAACGAAGCCAATGTTTTCAAATGCACTGCCGATTTCATTTACAAATTTTTGTTTACGTTCCGGGTCGCCCGAAAGGAAATCACGTAAGTCTACACTAGGAATGTTTTGCATACTTTACATTTTATTTTAAGAAAAAAAGGTTTTAGGCCTCATAACAAAGGTAGATAATATTTTAGATTTGAATTTTAAAAAATACTATAAAGTTAGATTTTTCCTTTAATAATTTAACATAAAGATGAAGAAGGTAATTTTGATTAAACTTTAATTTCGAACTTGTTTTGCTTTAAAAACATGTTAATAATTCTAAAAAACATGGGTTTTAAAATAGAAAATTCTATTTTTATAAAAAAAGAACATTATGAAAATAGGACTAATCGGATTTGGGAAAACCGGAAAAGCGGTAGCTTCGGTTTTGCTGCAAGACAAAAAATTTTCACTTAAATGGGTTTTGAAAAGAAGTCATATTTTAGAGAATCGAACTACAGCGGAATATCTCGGAATTGATTCTGAAGAAACAGGGAAAATATATTCAATTGAAAATACTTCGATAACAGAACTACTGGATAAGGAACCTGTTGATATGATAATTGATTTTTCTTCAGCTATGGGAATTTATAGTTACGGAGAAGAAGCCAGTATCAGAAAGGTAAAAATTATATCTGCTATTTCTCATTATTCTAAACAAGAAAAAGATTTTTTAAAGACGCTTTCAAAAATTACTACTGTATTTTGGAGTCCTAATATCACGCTTGGGGTAAATTATTTATTATTTGCTTCTAAATTTTTGAAGAAAATTGCGCCCTGGGTTGATATCGAAATTATTGAAGAACATTTTAAAGGTAAAGACGGCATTTCAGGGACTGCCCTTAAAATTGCAGAAACACTTGATTTGGAAGAAAATGATATAAATTCGGTAAGAGCCGGCGGCATTGTAGGCAAACACGAAGTCGTTTTTGGATTTCCTTTCCAGACAGTCAGGCTGATTCATGAAAGTATTTCCCGTGAAGCTTTTGGCAGCGGGGTTGTATTTGTTGCTGAAAATTTAAAAGATAAGGAAGAAGGACTATATAACTTTGAAGATATTTTATCTCCTTATTTTGTTGCTTAAATAATTTTATGCTAAAAATTACTTATTATAAATATAATTCAGGCACAGCTTATTTTTTACTATTTATTTCACTATTAGTATTTCAGTTGTTATATTTTAATATATTTGAAATGCTAAAACCGAAACAAAATGATCTTTTACAGACAAGACCTTACTGACACTCAATTACTGGATTTATATAAAAAAATACTCAAGCCACGTTTAATCGAAGAAAAAATGCTCATCCTGATCCGACAGGGCAAAGTATCAAAATGGTTTTCAGGAATTGGGCAGGAAGCAATTGCAGTAGGTGTTACAGCTGTTTTGGATGATTCAGAATATATATTGCCTATGCATAGAAATCTGGGGGTTTTTACTTCGAGAAATATTCCTTTGTACCGATTGTTTTCGCAATGGCAGGGAAAAGCAAATGGTTTTACAAAAGGCAGAGACCGTAGTTTCCATTTTGGAACCCAGGAATATAAAATTATTGGAATGATTTCGCATCTGGGACCACAGTTAGGCATTGCAGATGGGATAGCTTTGGCAAATAAACTTCAAAACAATAAAAAAATAACAGCTGTTTTTACCGGTGAAGGCGCAACTAGCGAAGGTGATTTTCATGAAGCCTTAAATATTGCTGCAGTCTGGAAATTGCCCGTAATGTTTATCATTGAAAACAATGGTTACGGACTTTCTACACCTACAAATGAGCAGTATATGTGCGAAAACCTGGCAGATAAGGGCATTGGTTATGGTATGGAAAGCCATATTATTGACGGAAATAATATTTTGGAAGTTTATAACAAACTTTCAAAACTTAAGGAGCAGATGCAGGAAAATCCCCGTCCGGTTTTATTGGAATTTAAAACCTTTAGAATGCGTGGGCATGAAGAGGCGAGCGGTACAAAATATGTTCCTCAGGAATTGAGGGATGAGTGGAGTGAAAAAGACCCGGTTACCAATTATAGAAGATTTTTAACAGAAAGTGGTGTCCTGACAGCAGAATTCGACGAACAGCTTCATAATGAAATCAAACAGGAAATCGACGAAAATTTAGCTATAGCAAATGCAGAACCGGAAATTGTCCCGACTTATGAAGGTGAATTAGCGGATGTTTATAAACCTTATGAGTATGAAGAAGTGATTCATTCATCAGAATCTAAGAATATTCGTTTTATAGATGCTATCAGAACGAGTCTGGAACAGTCTATGAAAAAGCATGAAAATCTTGTTATGATGGGGCAGGATATAGCAGAATATGGAGGAGCTTTTAAAATAACTGATGGTTTTGTTGAGTTTTTTGGAAAAGCACGCGTTCGAAATACCCCAATTTGTGAAAGTGCCGTGGTTTCAACTGGAATGGGATTATCAATTAACGGCTATAAAGCAATTGTTGAAATGCAATTTGCAGATTTCGTTTCAACAGGTTTTAATCCGATTGTTAATTTGCTGGCAAAATCGCATTATCGCTGGGGTGAAAAAGCCGATGTTGTAGTACGTATGCCTTGTGGGGGTGGAACTCAGGCAGGACCTTTTCATTCACAGACAAATGAAGCCTGGTTTACCAAAACGCCTGGTTTAAAAATTGTATATCCTGCTTTTCCGTATGATGCCAAGGGCTTATTAAATACTGCAATAAATGATCCGAATCCTGTTTTGTTTTTTGAGCATAAACTTTTATACAGAAGTATTTATCAGGATGTTCCAAATGATTATTATACGATTCCATTAGGAAAAGCAGCACTTATAAAAGAAGGAGAGAAGATAACCATTATTGCCTTTGGTGCAACGGTTCACTGGGCATTGGAAACATTAGAAAAACATCCGGATATTGAGGCTGATTTGATTGATTTAAGAACATTGCAGCCTTTGGATACCGAAACTATTTTTGCATCTGTCAAAAAAACGGGCAAAGTGATTATTTATCAGGAAGATACTTTGTTTGGCGGAATTGCCAGCGATATATCCGCTTTGATCATGGAACAGTGTTTTGAATATCTCGACGGACCGGTAAAAAGAGTTGCCAGTTTAGATTCTCCAATTCCGTTTACTAAGGCTCTGGAAGATCAGTTTTTGCCAAAAGAGCGCTTTGAAAAAGAACTTATGGACTTGCTGGCTTATTAGAACCAAAAAATAAGGACTGATTTAAATTATCTAAATAAAATATTACTTCAATACATTAAAATATGAAAAAACTGTTTGTTTCAATTTTTACGCTTACATTGTTTATTTCCTGTAATAAAAGCACGAAGTCTGGTGATGACAATGCTTTAGACAAAAAATTTGACAAATATAAAGATGGTTTTGTTACCTCTTTGTGGAAAATGAATCCGGGATGGGCTTCTGCTGTCGGCTATCATAAATTAGACAGCGTTTTGGTGGTTCCTGATGCTGCGGCAGACCAAGCACAGCTTGATTTTGCAAATGTGCAATTAGACTCTTTAAAGAAATATGATATTGAAGACTTATCCGATAAAAATAAAACAGATTATCACATGATAAAAAATCATTTGGAATCTGTAATTTTCGGTATCAAAGAATTAAAATCATCACAATGGAATCCATCTGAATATAATGTCTGTGGTGCATTTGCAGAAATTCTAAATGGTAAATATGATTCCCTTGAAGTGCGCCTGCGTTCTTTTAATGCTAAAATGAATGGAATTCCGGCTTATTATGAAGCAGCCAAAAAGAATATCAAAAACCCAACAGTTGAACATACAGAACTTGCAATCGCACAAAACATAGGAGGTTCTTCTGTTTTTGAAGCAGATTTAAATGATGCGCTTTCGAAAAGTAAACTGACGCCTGCAGAGAAAAAAGAAATTCAGGACAAAGCAAAAGTTTCGGTAAAAGCAATTAAAGAATATGCTGAATGGCTTAAAAATCTGCCAAATAAAACACCTCGTTCTTTTCGATTAGGAGCTTATTTGTATGCTAAAAAGTTTAGTTTTGATATTCAGTCCGGTTATTCTACAGATGAAATTTATAAAATTGCCGTTGATCACAAAAAAGACCTGCATGATAAAATGTTTGCTTTGGCTGATAAACTTTGGTCAAAATACAAAGGAAGCCAGACAAAACCTGCCAATAAGCTGGATTTAATTAAACAGGTTATTGATCAGATATCATTGAAACATACGACACCTGAAAAATTCCAGTCTGAAATTGAAAAACAGATTCCTGAACTTACGGCTTATGTAAAAGAAAAAGATTTATTGTATATTGATCCTTCAAAACCATTGGTTGTTCGTAAAGAGCCTGCTTATATGGCCGGAGTTGCAGGTGCTTCAATCTCTGCGCCGGGTCCTTATGACAAAAACGGAAATACCTATTATAACGTAGGCAGTATGTCTGGCTGGACGGCCGAAAATGCTGAAAGTTATTTAAGGGAATACAACGATTATATTTTACAGATTTTAAATATTCACGAAGCAATTCCTGGACATTATACACAGCTGGTTTACAGCAATCAGTCGCCAAGTATTATCAAATCTATTCTTGGTAATGGCGCAATGATTGAAGGGTGGGCTGTTTATGCAGAAAAGATGATGCTGGAAAGCGGTTATAAAAATTCTGACGAAATGTGGCTGATGTATTACAAATGGAATTTAAGAGCAACGTGTAATACCATTTTGGATATTAGTGTTCACACCAAAAATATGTCTAAAGAGGATGCCCTGGATTTACTTATCAAAGAAGCTTTTCAGCAGCAGGCAGAAGCAGAAGGAAAATGGAAACGTGTTACATTGTCCCAGGTGCAATTATGTTCTTATTTTACAGGATATACCGAAATTTACAATTTAAGGGAAGAGCTTAAAAAGAAAAAAGGGGAGAATTTTAACCTTAAAAAATTCCATGAGAAATTTTTAAGTTTTGGAAGTGCTCCGGTTAAATATATCAGAGAGTTAATGTTGTCTGAAGAATAAAAATTTTAAGATTACTGATTATCTAAAAAAGGGCCTGATAAATTATCAAGCCCTTTTTTAGATATTTTAATCAAAGGAAATCTAGAGAAAGGAAATTTAATTATTTCAGATCAGATTCCTTTTCAAATAGCTGTACCTGACTTTTTAACCTTTCAATCAATAAATTCATCATTCTTTTGTTTAAACTTGATGAATTTTGGATATAAGTGTCGTATTCCTGAATTGTAAAAAGTGCCATAACAATTCCTTTTAAAGAATTTCTGAATTTGATATCTTTTTGGATAGAATTTTCTATAGTCTGGATTTTCTTTTCGACAGTATAAGAATAAAAATCAGCTTTGTTTTTATTTACATAGTTGATGAAGACAGCAATGAATAAATCATTCTGAAATTTTAAAATCGGTCTAATGGTTTGGTTTTGAAAAATTTCATCAGGTGATGACTGAGCGCTTATAGTTCCTAAAGTTTCGCCTCTGAATTCTTTTAAAAAAGTGTCTCTGTCTGCCATGGTTTTTATTTAAAATTATAAAAATATCTTCTATAAAGATAGGTTCCCCGGATTTAGTTACTGACAATTCTAAAAAAAATAAGTTCATAAATTAAAATATTTCGTTGACTTTAATTTTTCGACTTTTAAAAGTGATTTTTAAAATAATTCAGCAGCAAATTTTCGAATTATTGAAATCGTAAGGATTAATAAAAAAACATAATCTGATTATGGGAGTAAAAAACTATTTTTACCCATAATAAAATAAAATATGAGATTTCACACCAGAAAATGGGTTAAACCCCAAGATTTAAATCCGAACGGAACTTTGTTCGGCGGACAGTTATTAGCCTGGATCGATGAAGAGCTTGCTTTGTATTCGATTGTACAATTAGAAAACCCAAGAGTTGTGACCAAACACATGTCTGAAATCAACTTTAAAAGTTCAGCAAGACAGGGAGATATTGTAGAAATTGGAATCGATGTGGTAAAATTTGGAACCACTTCTTTAGTGCTTAAATGTGCTGTAAGAAACATGATGACCCGTGAAATCATCATCACAATTGATCAGACTACAATGGTTAATTTAGGTGAGGATGGAAAGCCAAAACCACATGGAAAAACGAAAATAGAATTTGTGAAAGACCGTTTATAAATTATTACACATACAACCATATAAGTAAAATAAGTTCGTGTAACTTTTCGTTAAGCTTCTATTTACTTAACATTCTTAAATGGTAAAAAAAACTATTGAAATGTTTAAAAAAATTATAACGGCTTCGGTATTATTTGCTTTTTTAATTTCCTGTAATTCTAAAGAAGAAAAGGATAGATACAATCATTTTGTCTACAGGGCTGTAAACAATAAGGACACAGCAATTTTAGCAATTCATATGAGTGATAAACGTTTTTATGGCCGCTATGAAATAGCGTACTATGAAATTGGTAAAGATTCAGGAGATGTAAAGGGAGATATAAAAGGTGATACTTTAAGAGGCGATTTTCATTATATATCCAACGGCGGAGGATGGAAAAGGGTCCCAATTGCTTTATTAAAGAAAGAAAACAAACTGCTTTTAGGAAATGGCGTAATAGGAACTTACATGAACCTCCCGTGTTTTTTGCCCGGAACTCTTAATTATGATGAAACAAAGTTTATTTTTAAAGAGATTAAAAAATAGTTCAGATTCTCAGGTTTACTCCTGAAAGTCTGAACTAAATTTACTTGTCTAAATATCCAATAGCAGAAGGCAGTTCGAATAGTTCCAGATCAAAATATACAACAGAAGCCATAACGTGGTCAAAAATGTCAGCCATGATATACTCGTAATTGGCCCAGCGCTTGTCACTCGAAAACACATAAATTTCCAAAGGAACACCATGTGCGGTTGATTGCAGCTGACGGCATACAATGTGCATATTTTTATTTAATCCGGGATGATCTAAAAGATATTGTATAATATATTTTCTGAACAAACCTAAATTGGTCATATTTCGCCCATTTAGACTCAGGGTTTTGTCTATACCCCGCAAGTCATTGTATTTGTCAATTTCAGCTTGTCTTGATTCAATGTAAGAGGTGATCAATTGTATTTTTTTCATATGATGCAAATCTTCATCATTCAAAAAACGAATGCTGCTGCTCTTAATCAGGATATGCCTCTTGATGCGTCTTCCGTCAGAGTTTTGCATCCCGCGCCAGTTCTGAAATGAATCTGAACTTAAGGCATAGGTTGGGATAGTAGTGATTGTATTGTCAAAATTGCGGACTTTTACCGTTGTCAGGTTAATTTCGATCACATCGCCATCGGCACCAAATTTATCCATTGTAATCCAGTCACCAATACGAACCATATCGTTAATGGATACCTGAACACTGGAAACAAATCCCAGGATTGTATCTCTGAATATAAGAATAATAATTGCAGAAAGTGTTCCCAGAATAGTCAGTAATTCGCCTCTTTTCATTCCGAATAAAGTCGAAACAATAAGGGCAATTCCAAAAATCCAAAGCACGATCATAATTACCTGAACGAAACTATCAATCGGTTTGTCGCTGTATTCGGGTTTGTTTTTTAAATAATCACGTAAAGCATTAAAAATAGTTCTGACAATCCATAAGGTGATCAGTACGATATAAACGCCTACTATTTTTCCGAACATCAGTTCCCAATACTCATACCGGTCCAAAATGATGGGAACGGCTTTGTAAATAAAGAAAAACGGAATTAAGTAAGCGGTGTATTTTGTGGTTTTGTTATTAATTAAATAGTCGTCAAACTTGGTTTTGGTTCGCTGGGCAAAAATCGCAGTAAGTGTCACCAATACAAATTTGGCCAAATAATAAATAGCATAAGCCAGCGCCAGCATAATGGCAATATTAAAGATTAGGCTAATGTAAGACGCAAAGTTGCGGCTCATTCCCCAATCCCTGAAAAGGGGATATAAAAAGTTGAATATTTTATCCAAAAACTTATGCATTATTTTCTAAATACTTTTTCTCAACATAGAACGTTCCAAAGGGAATAAGCGAAGCAATCAGGATAATTCCGAATGTTTTCAAGTCCCACTTTTGAGATTTTCTTAGTAAAAAAGCCAATAAGATGTAACCTATAAATAAGATTCCGTGACTCATTCCCAACGGCTGTAATAAGGTGTGATAGAGTTCCGGATTATTTGTTTTAATAAAAAGCATATTTGCGAATAAAACTAAATAAGAGATTCCTTCTAAAATGGCAGTAACTTTAAAAATCTTAAGCATGATCTGTTTTTTGAATTAATAACCGCAAAATTAAGTATTATCCATCATTATTGGAGTATGTGTACTAAAAGTAATTTACTTTTGTAATCTTAAACTTTGAGTATGAGCAAACGTGATTTAAAAAAATATTTGACGGGACTAAATAAGGAACAGCTGGAGGAGCAAATTATTGAACTCTATGAGAAATTTAGTCCTGTAAAAGTCTTTTATGATTTTGTTTTTAATCCGAAAGAAGACAAGCTTTTGCAGGAAAGCAAAACTAAAATCTCTCATGAATATTTTCCAGTCAAAAAGCCCGGTGCAAGATGGCGTCCTAAAGCCAAGATGCGTCGCTCTGTAGCTCAAAAAATCATTAAGCATTTTATTTCATTGGGAGTTGACTCATTTGTGATTGCAGATGTGATGCTTTATAATATCGAAATTGCCCAAACCTATTCATCAGGAAACTTTATCAAACAGGAATTATTCTATAAAAGCATGCTGAATTCTTTTGAACAGGCAGTAAATTTTGTGATTTCTAATGGGGTTTTAAGTGAATTTAAGCCAAGAATTATTGCAATCCAACAAGAAACTATGCAACAAAAGTGGAAAAACAAATACGAATTTGAAGCTATTTTAGAGAAAATAGACTTATAAATGCGTTTCTCATAAAAAATCTTATTTAAAAAAAACATTTATTTTAGGTTAAAATACAATGAATAACTGTTTTTTAGATGTACTTTTGCAAAAATCGAAAAAAATACAATGTCTCAAAACACTTTAGAAATAGAAAGAGAAGATAAAAAAGAACTTTACGCTTACCAAAAGGGCGATATTGATGCCATTTTTGATCGTTTAGACAATGCTCCGCCCCAACATCATTTATTATATCAATTGCCTACTGGTGGTGGAAAAACAGTAATCTTTTCCGAAATAGTTCGTCGTTATTTGGCACATAATAACAAAAAGGTAGTCGTTCTGACACACCGTATCGAGCTTTGCAAGCAGACTTCAAAAATGCTGAAAGGCTTTGGAGTTTCTAATAAAATCATCAATAGTAAGGTAAAAGAATTGCCGGATCAAAACGATTACTCGTGTTTTGTTGCAATGGTTGAGACTTTGAAAAACCGTATCAATGACGAAAAACTACACTTAGATAATATTGGTTTGGTGATTATTGATGAGGCACATTACAATTCATTCAGAAAATTATTAAACTCGTTCAAAAATGCCTTTATTCTTGGAGTAACCGCTACACCATTGAGTTCAAATATAAAGTTACCAATGCATCAGAGTTATGATGAACTTATTGTGGGTGATACCATTAGTTCATTAATAGATAAAGGATTCCTTGCCAGGGCTACAACATACAGTTATGATGTAGGTCTGACTTCGTTAAAGGTAGGTATCAACGGTGATTATACGGTAAAATCTTCTGATGATTTGTATACCAATACCATGATGCAGGAAAAATTGCTGCATGCCTATACTGAACGCTCTTTAGGTAAAAAGACTTTAATTTTCAATAATGGTATTCATACTTCATTATACGTGTATGATACTTTTAGGGAAGCAGGTTACGATATCAGACATCTCGACAATACAAGCAGTTCAGAAGAACGAAAAGAAATATTGGCATGGTTCAAAAAAACTCCGGATGCTATCCTGACTTCTGTCGGAATCTTAACGACTGGGTTTGATGAGCCTACGGTTGAAACAATTATTTTGAACAGAGCTACAAAATCATTGACATTATATTACCAGATGATTGGACGCGGATCCCGAAAATTGCCTGGTAAAGATGAATTTACAGTAATTGATCTGGGTAATAATGCAGCCCGTTTTGGTTTATGGAGTGAGCCGGTAAACTGGCAGCATATTTTTAAATCACCGGAATTTTATTTGGAGAACTTGCGTGATGATACCGAAATCGAAATGTTTTTCAAATACAGCATGCCGCCTGAATTACGTGCAAAATTCAGTAAAACAGCTGATGTTACATTTGATGTTGATGAAGAACACAAATTAGCGATTAAGCAAAATTTACGTTCAAAGATTGTATTAGATAAATCACTGGAACAGCATGCAGCAATGTGTGTCGATAATACCGAAACACTTCAGGAAGCAAAAGCTTTGGCTAAAGAACTTGATGATGATATCGAATGCCGCATTAAGCGTTATGCGAAATGTCTGAGCCAATGCAGTAAAAATTACCGCGAATGGCTGGTTGATGACTACAAGAAAAACTTGACGTTATTAATTGGTAAAAAATATCGTGAAAAAATCATGAACGAACCGGATT
This sequence comes from Flavobacterium flavigenum, assembly GCF_027111255.2. NCBI lineage: Bacteria > Pseudomonadati > Bacteroidota > Flavobacteriia > Flavobacteriales > Flavobacteriaceae > Flavobacterium > Flavobacterium flavigenum. Next base: position 4,869,666 of record NZ_CP114285.2, read on the forward strand.
GATAATTTTTTGTTTCAGGTTTGATGTTTCAGGTTTAAAAATATCAAGACGTGCTAGTTGAACGCATTAAAGTTTGGCATTGAAATTGAAATTGATTTTACCATTAAGTTTGATTTTTGAACTTGATATTGAATTTTGCCATTGTCATTGAAATTGATTTTTAGAAGCTATTTCCTGCTGTCCACTGTATCTTTTGTGGCTAACCCCGCCACAAAAGGATGCCGTTCCCATCAGGGCTATAACGTGTAATCCATAAAAGATGAATTTGAAGAAAATTGTTGTTTTGTTTTTAATTGGTTCTTTTCATAATCTTTTTGCGCAAAAAGACGGCTATTGGGACAAGGAACGCGCCACTACAAAAGAAATAATTGTCTCTGCAGGTGACAGGATAACTATCAAAACAGAGGATTTACCTGTTGGCACTACTGAAGTTGTTTACAGGGTCACACTTCTTGATGAAAATCAGCAAATGGCAAACAGTCTGGTAAATGTGTTAAAAGCAATTCCGGATCCATATGGCATAGGGCAGGGTTCTGCTGGTGCTGTATTTCTAATGTCGAAAATATCAGGTGATGATAAATGCACTTATGCACTTTTTACGTCTGATTCAAATGCAAAAAAATACATTGATAACGGAAAAGTCAACGATGCCTGTTATGCCCAGACAGAACCGTTAAGTAAAGATGCCAAACGTTTATCAATTGATAAATCTTCCTGCCTCAATGCAAACACTACTACAATTTGGTTTGGTTTCGAGAGCAAAAATTGGCTGCTAAAACAAAAAATAGTTTTAGAGGTTGTGCCATGGGTCGATACAAAACTAAACCGTGGCTGGAATGTTGATAATAAAAACGAAATAGTCAGTCTCTGTAAAACTTCTACAATGGCTCAGAAAATGGCCAATTCAGACGATTTTTGTGTTTGCATCCTCGATAAAATCATGAAGCAATACCGTTATATTGAATATCAAAAATTGCTTGCCATAGAAAAAACCAAAATTTATAAAGATTTTGGAAACGCTTGTTATAATGACGCTTCTATTTCTAAAAATGTTTATAATGATTTGAGGACTCAGGCAAATACGCTCATTAAACTTCAGAAATACAACGAAGCAATTTCGAAGCTGAACACAATCATTGCAGCAGGAAAAGCAACAGCTTTGGATTACAGTTCAATTGGTTACAGTTATATTCTGACCAAACAATATGCAAAAGCCATAAAGTTTTTGAAAGAAGGCGAAAAATTAGATGATACTGAGTTGTTGGTAAAACTTAATTTGGCCCATGCATATCTGGTTAGTGATAATTACAGCGATGCAAAGCAGATTTATAAAAAATACCAGTCACAAAACGTTACTGATAGTGTAAGCTGGATAGACAAAACCAAACAGGACTTTATACTTTTTCAAAAAGCAGGATTGCCTTCATCCGACTTTGAGAGGGTCTTGAAATTATATAATTAAAAATATTTTCACCGTATAAGTGATTATAAGTTCATTTAAATTTGCCGACAAAGCTGATTTAAATTTTCTTATAATCACTTTTATGTTTAAAAAAGCACCACATATGAAAGCTATTTACCAAAAATACATGCTCGAATTCAAACGTCCTTCGGGAACGTCGAGAGGCATTATGACCGAAAAAGAAACCTGGTTTATTGTACTCGAAGAAAACGGTAAAAAAGGAATAGGAGAGTGTGGTATTCTAAGAGGATTAAGTGCAGATGACCGAGAAGATTATGAAGAGAAATTAAACTGGGTTTGTCAAAATATTCATTTAGGCGAAGATGTTCTTTGGGAAAATTTACTTGAATTTCCATCCATTCAATTCGGAATAGAGATGGCTTTTTTATCTCTAAAAAGTGAAAATCCGTATGTGTTATTTCCTTCAGATTTCACCAATAATTCGAAATCAATTGTGATAAATGGTCTGGTCTGGATGGGAGAAGAAGCGTTTATGAAAGAGCAAATTGAAGAAAAAATTGCTCAGGGATTTACCTGTATAAAACTCAAAATTGGAGCGATTGATTTTGAAAAAGAACTGGATTTATTGCGCTATATTCGTACTCATTTTAGTGCTGAACAAATAGAAATCAGGGTTGATGCGAATGGAGCTTTTTATTTAAATGAAGCTTTAGATAAATTAAATCAATTATCTGGTTTCGAATTACATAGTATAGAGCAGCCTATTCAAAAAAACAACACTGACAGTATGGCAGAGTTGTGTAAAAGCACTCCTTTTCCTATTGCTTTGGATGAAGAACTGATTGGTGTGTTTTCATTGGAAGAAAAAGAAGCACTTTTGCAAAAAATCAAACCGCAATACATCATTTTGAAACCAAGTTTTGTCGGAGGATTTCGCGGAACTCAGGAGTGGATTACATTAGCAGAAAAATACAATATTGGCTGGTGGATTACCTCAGCATTGGAAAGCAATATTGGTTTGAATGCAATTGCGCAATGGACATTTCTGCAAAATTCTGATATGCCTCAGGGATTAGGAACCGGAGCACTTTATACCAATAATATTGATTGCCCGTTGGAAGTTTTAAACGGACAATTGTGGTACAGTAAAACTAAAAATTGGAATACTTCATTTTTAGAAAAAGCCTGATAAAATCATTTTTTGTGTTTTTAAATCCCAAATAAACGAATTCAGTTTAGCGCTAAATTAAGTAACTTGCATAAAATTTAATTAGCAGAACTAATGATAGAAATTGAAAGAAAATTTCTTGTGAAATCTGACGAATTCAAAGCACAGGCTTTCGCCCAAAATAAAATTGCGCAGGGCTATTTGAGCTCACTCCCTGAAAGAACAGTCCGCATTCGAATCAAAGGTCAAAAAGGATTTATCACGATAAAAGGAATTGGCCATCATGGCGGAATGACCCGTTTTGAGTGGGAAAATGAAATTCCGCTGGACGAAGCTCAGGAATTGCTTAAATTATGTGAAAAAGGTAAGATTGAAAAAACACGTTTCGAAATACAATCAGGTAAACATGTTTTTGAAGTTGATGAATTTTATGGCGAAAACGAAGGTTTGGTAATGGCAGAAATCGAACTGGAATCTGAAACGGAATCTTTTGAAAAACCAGACTGGCTAGGTGATGAGGTTACAAATGATGAGCGCTACTACAATGCTTATTTAAGCAAAAATCCATTTAAAGACTGGGAAAAATAACAATTTATGACAAATCTATACGATCTGATTATTGTAGGAGGTGGTCCAATTGGGCTTGCCTGTGCAATTGAAGCTCAAAAGAAAAACCTGAATTATCTGATTATTGAGAAAGGGGCAATTGTAAACAGTATTTTCAATTATCCTTTGTATATGACCTTTTTTTCAACGGCAGAAAGGCTTGAAATAGGTAATATTCCGTTTAATTGTCTGGCACCAAAACCAGGGCGCCAGGAAGCTTTGGAATATTATCGAAACATTCATCGTTATTTTAATTTTAATCTCAATCTATTTGAAAAAGTTACTGAAGTTCAGAAACTCGAACATCAGCTTTTTAAAATCACAACTGATAAAAACTTTTACGAAGCTAAAAACGTAATTATAGCAACAGGTTTCTATGATATTCCGATTGAAATGAATGTAAAAGGTGAAGAGTTGCCTAAAGTTCGGCATTACTACAAAGAAGCTCACGAATATGCTTTTAGGGATGTTTTGGTTGTTGGCGCTAATAATTCGTCTGTGGATGCTGCTTTGGAATGCTGGCGAAAAGGTGCAAATGTAACCATGGTGATTCGTAAAAACGAAATCAATAACCGCGTAAAATACTGGGTAAAACCGGATATTGAAAATCGAATAGCTGAAGGAAGCATTAAAGCGTATTTCGAATCGAATATTACTGAAATCACGGAGAGTGAAGTAGAAATTAAAACTCAGGAAGGCAATATCGTTATTAAAAATGATTTTGTTCTGGCACTAACTGGTTACAAACCTGACTTATCTTTCCTTGAAAAAATGGGTATTGAATTATCTGATGATGAATTAAAAATTCCGCAATACAATCCTGAAACTATGGAAACAAATGTGAAAGGATTATTTCTGGCGGGTGTAGTTTGCGGAGGCATGCAGACGCACAAATGGTTTATTGAAAACTCCCGCATTCATGCTAATATGATTATAGACTATATTACTCGAAATAAATGTTAATCGGTCAATCTAAGCAGCTTTTTAGTCGTCACTTCGAGTGATTTTAAATGAGGCTGTCCGAAAAGTAAGGACAGCCTCTTTTTATGTGTTAAATATTCGGATACCTATCGGAAACAATTTTCATATAAACGATTCTCAGAAAGGTAGCTCGACTTTTCGGACACTCTCGTTTAAAATTGTATCGAGAAGTCTTATTGATACTAAGGTTCTCGATACTTCATTATGATTTTCTATCGCAAATTATAACTCAACTCGAACTGACGAATCCTTAACTTAATAATATTGTGTTCGATGTGATATTTATGATTAAAAATAGCTTTTTGAGCTGTATTTATCCATCTATTTTTCTATTTCGAATATTTCAATAAATTTTTGTTCTAAGTTTTTCTTTTTTCTTTTTATGTCCCATCTCGAAAAGAAAATTATAAATACAATGAATGAATTAAAAATTATATTTATTTCATTTGGTATGTTTTTTAAATTAAGAAAGAAAAAGCAATTAAAACCAATTAGAGCAACAAAGGGAAAGTATTTTATCCAAATAAAGCTAGTTTTACTTATAGGTTCAATAATATAATTTAGTTTTAGTTTGTGGTCAATGTTTTGATATTCGCCTTTGAGAATATAAAATCCTGAAGTGAAATTATAATTTATTGTGAGTAGAAAAGTTGAATCGTCAAAATTCCCATAAAATTTTTTTGAACTTAGAAAAAAAATCGAAAATATTCCGAGGGATATTTGTGTGTCAGGCCTGCCAATTTTTGTATTATCTTTTAATCTGTTTCTAAATTCAGTGATATTAAGTTTTGACTTCATTAAAATTGCTTTAGATTCTTTTAATTCCCTATTTCTGTTATGATATTGACTCATTATGAACTACAAGAAAGCATAGAACACCCAACTTTTGAACGTGCCCAGTCTGGCCTTTTGGCAAACCATTTTTCATATTCAGGCTGTTCATCGTATGGTTTTTTTAACAATTTATACAATTCTGAAATTAGAGAATAATCCTCTTGATCAGCCGCATCAATGGCTAATTGCGCCATGTAATTTCGTAATACATATTTTGGATTAACCGAATTCATATTTTTAATTCGTTCTTCATTAGAAGTATTTTCCTGATTCAGACGCTCTAAATAATCGGTAAACCACAATAGCCAGTTGTCTTTAATCGTGTCTTTGATTTCTTCTGGTTTATAAAAAGCATCTTTAATAGCTTCTAAAGCTTTTTCTGCCGAATCGTTTTTTCTGATTTTGTTCAGATTGCGATAGAAAATAGTCATATCGGTTTCTGATAATTGCAGATTTGATTCTAAATAGGCTATAAATTCAGCATCATTTTCTGATGGAGAAAACAATCCTAGTTTGGATAAAATCATTTTTGTGTAATCTGAATTGAAATCAGTAATGAATGATTCTAATATTTTTTCCAAAGGCTCCGCTTCATTGATTAACGGATAAAGCGAATTTGCCAGTTGAAATAAATTCCATTGTGCCACCTGAGGCTGGTTTCCAAAACGATATCTTCGATTTTGGCTGTCGGTTGTATTCGGTGTCCAGTTTGGATCAAAATTTTCCAGCCAGCCATAAGGGCCGTAATCAATCGTGATTCCGTGTACCGACATATTATCGGTATTCATTACGCCATGAACAAACCCTACGCGCTGCCAGTGCAGAATCATTTCTCTGGTTTTGTCTGCTACATTTTTGAAAAACTGTAAATATTGTTCTTTTGGTTCGCCTTTGATTTCAGGAAAATAATATTTGATATTATATTCAACAAACTGTTTCAGGTTTTTAAGTTCGTTTCGGGCAGTCAGCATTTCAAAACTTCCAAAACGAATAAAAGAAGGAGCGACACGGCATACAATGGCGCCTTTTTCATAAGCAGGGTTTCCATTGTATAAAACGTCCCTTAAAACTTCGCCTCCGGATAGTATCAGCGAAAGTGACCGGGTAGTGGGAACCCCCAGATAATGCATCGCTTCAGCACATAAATATTCCCGGATGGAAGAGCGCAAAACCGCTAATCCGTCTGCAGTTCGGGAATAAGGGGTTTTTCCTGCGCCTTTTAGTTGTAAAGTAAAATATTGATTATTATGTTCAACTTCGGTTAAATTAATCGCACGGCCATCGCCTAATTGTCCTGCCCAGTTGCCAAATTGATGTCCGGCGTAGCACATGGCGTACGGCTTTGTTTCGGGCAGAATTTCTTTTCCGGAAAAAATAGTTACAAATTCTTCAGATTGAATTTCATCTGCTGAAATTCCAACCAATTTAGCGACTTCTTCTGAAGCATGAATTAATTTAGGTTCAGATGGTGTAGTTGGTTTTACGTAAGAGAAAAGTGCTTTCGAAATCTGACGAATTTCGTTGGTTTCATCAGGGTCAGCTGGCAATTCACTTGTAAAACGATTATGTATTTTTAAGTTTTTCATTTTAAATTTTCAATCTTTTAATTTATCAGCATACATTTTTTTCAATTTATATACTTTCGGATCAATCACCATTCGGCAATAACCGGCTTCTGAATTGTCATTGTAATAATTCTGATGTTCTTCTTCAGCCTCATAAAACACTTGAAAAGGTTTTAGCTGTGTTACGATTGGATCCGGAAAAACAGATTTGAGTTCGCTGAAAACCCCTTCCGCAATTGTTTTTTGTGTTTCATCATGATACAAAATTATTGAGCGGTATTGTGTTCCGCTGTCTGCTCCCTGACGGTTTAGAGTTGTAGGGTCGTGGCTTGTCATGAAAATGGTAATTAAGTCATGATATGAAATTATGTCAGGATTAAAAACAACCTGAATCACTTCTGCATGTCCGGTTCTTCCGGTGCAGACTTCTCTGTAGGCCGGATTTTTAATTTGTCCGTCAGAATAGCCGGATTTTACGGTTTCGATTCCGTTTAAACGCTGAATTACAGCTTCTATACACCAAAAACAGCCACCGCCAAAGGTTGCTACTGATAAATTTTTCATTTGATATTATTTTAGTTTACCGATTTCTCCTATTAGTTATGTAGGATATTGTGATAAATTGTTTGTAAAAAGACTATTTGATTAAAGATAATAAAAAGTAATTTTAAATTTTAAGTTTCTAATTGATAATTCTGCAATTTTATTTAAAAACAATATATTTGCCGTCAAACAGAAGTACATCCATGAATAGCAAAAATAATACCACGGGTTTAGAAGCTTATTTTAACGATTTTAGGCAAAATATTGTTGGAATTGATCAGGAGTTTGATTCTCCTTATGGTAAAAAGAAAATCATTTATACCGACTGGACTGCCAGCGGAAGACTCTATCGCCCAATCGAAGAAAAGCTTTTAAATGAATTTGGTCCTTTTGTTGCGAATACTCATACCGAAACCACTGTTTCAGGAACGGCTATGACAAAGGCCTATCATCGTGCGCGTCACATTATCAAGCGTCATACAAATGCTAATTCCGATGATGTTTTAATTACAGATGGCACCGGAATGACAGGTGTAATTAATAAGTTTCAGCGTATTTTAGGTTTAAAAGTTCCTGAAAACCTGAAGGCTTTTACGAATATTCCAGCTGAGAAAAAGCCGATTGTTTTTATTTCGCATATGGAACATCATTCGAATCAGACTTCGTGGCTGGAAACGATTGCTGATGTTGAAATTATTCCGTGTTCTGAAACGGAAAAAGGACTTTTTAGTCTGGAGAATTTAAAAGAGTTATTAGAAAAATATAAAGACAGAACGATAAAAATTGCTTCCATAACAGCTTGTTCAAACGTAACAGGGTTGAAAACACCTTATCATGAAATTGCAAAAGTAATGCATCAGCATAATGGCGTTTGTTTTGTCGATTTTGCATGTTCAGGACCTTATGTGCAAATTGACATGCATCCGGAAGATCCGGAAGCGTATCTGGATGCGATTTTTTTTTCTCCGCATAAATTTTTAGGAGGTCCCGGAACGTCTGGCGTTTTGATTTTTAATAAAAAGCTATACAACAACATGATTCCGGATTGTCCTGGCGGAGGAACTGTCAGCTGGACAAATCCATGGGGTGAACATAAATACATTGATAATATTGAAGACCGCGAAGATGGCGGAACTCCGGGCTTTTTACAGGTTATTAAAACGGCTCTTGCCATTGAGCTTAAAGAAGAAATGGGTATTGAAAACATCCTGCAGCGTGAGCATGAAATTGTAGAGCATGTTTTTAGCGAACTGAATCCGGTTTCGAATATCAAAATTCTGGCGGGACATCATCAGGAAAGGTTAGGAGTGATTTCGTTTTTTATAGAAGATCTGCATTTTAACTTAGGAGTAAAACTGCTGAATGACAGATTCGGAATCCAAACCCGTGGCGGATGCAGCTGTGCGGGAACCTACGGGCATTTTTTGCTGCATGTGGATCAGGAGACTTCAAATAAATTGGTAGATGAAATTACGATTGGTGATTTGATCAAAAAACCGGGCTGGATCAGAATGTCAATTCATCCGACGACTACAAATGAAGAAATTGCTTTTGTTTGTGAAAGTATTAAAGATCTGGCTCAAAACCATGAAAGCTGGAAACTGGATTATGAGTATGATAAAAATACGAATGAGTTTATTCATAAAAAGGCTAATTCGTTTGAGGATGAATTGGTAGCTGGGTGGTTTAGGTCATAAAGTGAAATCATAATTTAATATATACCCGACAGGTTTTAAAATTTGGTCGGGTTTGTTATTTAAACAAAAGTCTAATATTTAAATAATTATGCCGAAGGATTGGATGTCAATTTATGTTTGTTATTTTTATAAAAATTATTAAAAATATACTTAGATGGCATTTACTAACTTATCAATTGATTCAGAAATAATTCGTTTTAAAGAACATTTAAAACAAGAAAATAATAATAGAATTTTGTTTTCAGGAATTTTTGGAATTGGAAAAACATACTTTATTGAAAACTTTTTCGACAATAATGAAGACTATATATCAATTAAATTAAATCCTGTTAACTATTCAGTAAGTCCAAATCAAGATATTTTTGAATTAATAAAATTTGATATTGCTTTTCAATTATTAGCAAAAAATCCAGATTTTCAGAAAACTAATTTTAGTAAAATCTTTGCGGGTCAGTTTTATGTTTTAGAAAATTATAAAAATATTATTGGTGAATTATTTTTGAATTTATCAAAATTAGATCATCATGTTAATGCTATTATTGAGCCCGCTGTTAAACTTGGGAAAAAGATTGAAGAATATGCCAAGAAGGTAAATGTTGATGAAGAAAAAGAATTAAATGAATTTTTAATTTTTTTTAAAGAACAAAAAGGAACAATAAGGGAAGAGAATAATATTTCTGAATTATTAACAACATTAATTTCAACGTTAAAACAGAATGATTTAAATAAGGAAATTGTTTTAGTTATTGATGATTTGGATAGAATTGATCCGGAACATATATTTAGACTTTTAAATGTTTTTTCAGCACACTTTGATTTTCATGGATTAGTTGGAGTTAATAAGTTTGGTTTTGATAAGGTTATATTGATTTGTGATATTGAAAATATTAGAGGTATTTTTCATAATAAATATGGAGCAGAAATTGATTTTTCCGGTTATATTGATAAATTTTATTCTAAAGAAGTTTATTATTATAAAATAGAAGAGATTATTAAAAATAGTTTAAAAACTATTTTGATTAAACTAAAATGCAATCAGACTTCTTTTAATGAACAGATTTCTTCACAAAATAGTTATCTTCAAACTGAATTACAGTTTTTGTTTTCTTTTTTTATAGATAGTGGTTCAGTAAGTTTAAGAAGTTTAATATCATTCTTAGATAAAGAGATTTCTTTGAAAACATATTCACTGCAATCTACTAAGTTAGGAATTGGGCGTGTTCATTCTTCTTCTACTCCCATTTTATTTATTATTGGTATTTTAGAAAACTTTTTTGGTAGTCGAAGTAATTTCATAAAGGCAATAGATAGGGCAATTGAAAAGTTTCCATTAATTTATTTGGAAAAATATGGAAATTATACGGGATACACAATCGGGAATTTAGCTATGTTAGCTTCATATAATCAAACGCAACTTTTAGTAAATGATAAAGAATCAGAAAGCTATAAATATGAAATTCTTGATTGGACTATTGAATACAAAACAGAATGGTATAATCATTCATATGGAATTATTGGTTATATGCAAAAAGTTTATCAGTCGATAGCTGCGTTAGATGAAGAAAGTAAAAGTGATCATAATATTATTTTGCCATATTTTCAACTATTTAAAAAGGCTTATTTCGCATATAATGAAATAGTTAAAAAAATAGATTAATATTCAGCTTCAGAACTAAAGACAAATTTGTTGGCAGAATAGAATTACTTATAAATTCTTAAAACCACCAAATTTCTAATCTAGCCCCGATAGAGCGGTTATCCTTTTATGGCAGGGTTTGCCATAAAAGATAATAGCGAAAGCGGGACTTTTGGTCTTGAAAACACAAAAAACGTCTGCTTCTAAGCAAATAACTGATAATCATATGTGTTTTTGTTGGCTATTACAAATAAATGTATTAATTTTGCAGTCCTTTTGGCAAAGAAGAGTTTCCATTAGGTATCAACCATTTATGTAAAACAACTTCTGTTTTTTCTACTGCTTTATGAAACTCGAGGAAAACAGAATACAAATTTTTTTATCAGCATGTCTGAACAATTAAAATCACAAGAAGAGTTTTTAGCAAATTTTAACTGGCATAACTTCCAAGAAGGAATCGACGCAGTAGATGAGAAAAACTTACAAGAGTTTGAAGAACTAGTATCAAAAACTTTCATCGCTACAGATCAGGAAGAAGTAGTTGAAGGTGTTGTTGTTAGAATTACAGATAGAGACGTTATCGTTGATATCAATGCTAAATCTGAAGGTGTTATTTCTTTAAACGAATTCCGTTACAACCCAAACTTAAAAGTAGGTGACAAAGTAGAAGTATTAATCGACATTCGTGAGGACAAAACAGGTCAGTTAGTATTATCTCACAGAAAAGCACGTACTATCAAATCTTGGGATAGAGTTATTGCAGCTAATGAAACTGGAGAAATCGTTAACGGTTTTGTTAAATGCAGAACTAAAGGAGGTATGATCGTTGACGTATTCGGTATCGAGGCGTTCTTACCAGGATCTCAAATTGACGTTAAGCCAATTAGAGACTACGATGTATATGTAAACAAAATGATGGAATTCAAAGTGGTAAAAATTAACCACGAATTCAAAAATGTTGTTGTATCTCACAAAGCGCTTATCGAGGCTGATATTGAAGTACAGAAAAAAGAAATCATCGGTCAATTACAAAAAGGACAAGTATTAGAAGGTGTTGTTAAAAACATTACTTCTTATGGTGTGTTCATTGACTTAGGTGGTGTTGACGGATTAATTCACATTACTGACCTTTCTTGGAGCAGAATCAACCACCCAAGTGAAGTTCTTGAATTAGACCAAAAATTAAACGTTGTAATCCTTGATTTCGATGATGAGAAAACAAGAATTCAATTAGGATTGAAACAATTAAACGCTCACCCATGGGATGCTTTAGATGCTAACTTAACTGTTGGTGACAAAGTAAAAGGTAAAGTAGTTGTAATCGCTGATTACGGTGCTTTCATCGAAGTTGCTGAAGGTGTTGAAGGTTTAATCCACGTTTCTGAAATGTCATGGTCAACTCATTTACGTTCTGCTCAGGATTTCGTAAAAGTTGGAGATGTTGTTGAAGCAGTTATCTTAACTTTAGATAGAGATGACCGTAAAATGTCATTAGGTATCAAACAATTGACTCAGGATCCATGGACTGACATTACTTCTAAATACCCAGTAGGTTCTAAACATACAGGTATCGTTAGAAACTTTACAAACTTTGGTATTTTCGTAGAATTAGAAGAAGGAATTGATGGATTAATCTACATTTCTGACCTTTCTTGGACTAAGAAAATCAAACACCCATCTGAGTTTGTAAACGTTGGTGAAAAACTTGATGTTGTGGTATTAGAATTAGATGTTGACGGACGTAAATTATCTTTAGGTCACAAACAAACTACTGCTAATCCTTGGGATCAATACGAAGATTCTTTCGCTGTAGGAACTATTCACAACGGTGAGATTTCTGAAATCGTTGACAAAGGAGCTACTGTAGAATTCGGAGATGATATCGTTGCTTTCATTCCTACTCGTCACCTTGAAAAAGAAGACGGAAAGAAATTGAAAAAAGGTGATACTGCTGATTTCAAAGTAATTGAATTCAATAAAGAGTTCAAAAGAGTAGTTGCTTCTCACACTGCTATCTTCAGAGAAGAAGAAGAGAAAAACGTGAAAGCTGCAACTGAAACTACTGCATCTGCATCTACAAACGCACCAGCTGCGACTTTAGGTGACAACAATGATGTATTAGCTGCTTTAAAAGCTAAAATGGAAAAAACTGAGAAAAAATAGTTCTTAGCTTTTTTATAAATAGAAAGTCCCACAGTGATGTGGGACTTTTTTTGTTTGTATTGAATAATTTAACAGAAAAAGTTGTGTTATAGTTTTGAAAAGTTACTTTTGCGTGAAAATTTATTTATATGAAGAAAATTTACTTTTTGGTTCTGGCTTTAGGCTTTTTTAATGGATTGAGTGCTCAAATTGTTAATATTCCTGATGCTAATTTTAAGGCAAAGTTGTTGGATGCAAGTTCAAGTAATAACATTGCTAAAAATTTGAATGGTGATTGGTTTAAAATTGATTCAAATTTTGATAGAGAATTACAGTTGTATGAATTAAAGCAAGTTAGTTATTTGAACATTCATAAGGCCGTAAATATTGGTTCTTTAGAAGGGATAAGAAGTTTTGAAAACTTAAAATACTTAGATTGTTCCAGTCTTTTAGGAAATACTCGTCTTAATTCATTAGATGTTAGTGGTTTAAGTAATTTAGAAGGACTAGAATGTGCAAACAATTATATTACCACGATGAATGTTGATGGTTTAATAAATCTTAAATCTTTAAGTTGTAACAATAATTTATTAACTTCTTTGACAGTCATAAATCTCCCAGTTCTTGAGGCCCTGAGTTGCAAGAATAACCAATTGTTAACTTTGAATGTAAGTAGTTTACCAAAATTAGTGGGATTGGATTGTGAAAATAATTTTATTTCAACTCTTGATTTAAATGGTTTTTCAAGGTTGCAATCGTTACTCTGTAGAAATAATAAATTAACTAATTTAAGTTTAAATGGAGCAATGTCTATGTTTTCTGCTAGTATTTTTTGTAGTAACAATCTATTAACATCGCTAAATATTGCGGGAATGCCATATTTAACCTCTTTGTATTTTGAAAATAACCAAATTTCTACTATTAGTATAAGCGGATTAAATGAATTACAAACTATAAAATGTGATCATAATCAATTGACGTCTTTAAACTTGTCTAATTTGCCAAAATTAGAAAATTTATACTGTTATAATAATCAATTAACTAGTTTAGATTTAAATGAATTTCCGATGTTAAAAGATATCAGATGTAACGATAATAATCTAAGAGAGATTTTTTATAAAAATGGGATTGCATCATATTCAAATTTTGATTTCAGTTTAAATCCAAATTTAGAATTCATTTGTGTTGACGAATGGAAAATTCCTCGTGTAAGTAGTGATATTAAATATTATGGTTATTCTGCAACTTGTAATACCAATTCTTATTGTTCTTTTGAGCCTGGCGGCATTTTTTATATAGTAAAGGGAGATAATAGATTTGATAGTAACAATGACGGTTGCGATGCCACAGATATGATAATACCCAATCTGAAATTTTCATTATCAAATGGTACTACGACAGGAGTTCAGATTTGTGATAATACAGGTGCTTTTACATTTCCGGTAGGAGCAGGAATACATATATTAAAACCAGTTTTGGAAAACCCCAATTACTTCAAATTCTCACCATCCAATATAAGTATCAATTTTCCGTCGCAAGTTAGTCCGTATACTCAAAACTTTTGTCTGATCCCAAATAGTAATCATCCAGATTTAGAAATGGTTTTATTGCCTTTGAATATCGCAAGACCTGGATTTATATCGGAGTATAAAATTATTTATAAAAATAAAGGGACTAATGTCCAGTCAGGGACTATAGATTTACAATATAATGGTCTTATTTCAAATCTTAGTTATTCAATTCCGAAAGTGTTAGATCAGACAGCAAGTAAATTTGTTTGGGAATTTAATAATTTGCTACCATTTGAAACGAGAGAAATACAATTACACTTAAATATAAACAAACCAACAGATTCAAGCCCTGTAAATGCAGGAGATAATTTGAATTATATTGTTAACATTAGCTCTTCGAGCCTAGACGAGACGCCAAAAGACAATACTTTTGTCCTTAATCAGACAGTGGTTAATTCTTACGATCCAAATGATAAAACCTGTTTGGAAGGTTCCATTATCACACCAAGTTTGATAGGAGAGTATGTGCACTACATGATTCGTTTTGAAAATACTGGAACTTATCAGGCGCAAAATATTGTAGTAAAAGATATGATCGATTTATCAAAATTTGATATTTCGACTTTAATCCCAACCAGTTCAAGTCATTCATTTGTAACTAAAATTTCAGAAGGTAATAAAGTTGAATTTATATTCGAAAATATCAATCTTCCTTTTGATGATGCTACCAATGATGGCTATATTGCTTTTAAAATCAAAACGAAACCAACATTGGTAGTTGGAGATACATTTGCTAACGAGGCTAATATTTATTTTGATTATAATTTTCCTATCCTTACCAATAAAGCGACTTCAAAATTTCAAAATACTTTAGCGAATCCCGATTTTGAGTTTTCGAATTATTTTGCACTGTATCCAAATCCTGCTAACAATGTTTTAAATATTAATACTAAGCAGGCTATTGAAATAGAAGCATTGGTAATTTATGATATTTTAGGGCAATTGGTTATTGCTGTTCCAAATGCAAAATCAGTTTCATCTATTGATGTTTCACAACTAAGGGCTGGTACTTACTTTTTAAAAGTTAAATCAGATAAAGGAAGCTCAGGTATAAAGTTTATTAAAAACTAAATTGCATTAAAAATAAAAAGTCCCGCATTGCTGTGGGACTTTTTATTTAATATTCGTTTATAATTAAGTTTATTACTTAGAAGCCAATAATTTAGTTTCTTCAGGAGTGAAATCATTTACAATTGCATATGAATTGATTCCTGTGATGTTCATCTCATCGAGAATATCCACCAGATTACCGTAATTAGATTTTTTACTTGGTTTAATGATAACGGTAACACCTATTTCTGGTTTTCCCATTCTAGCAGAATATTCATGAATTTTTCTGTCAATATTAAATAGCTCTTTACGTATTCCGTCTTTTCCATATTTGACTTCCTTGGGATTTTGGACGGGAGCGTATAACAATCCCCTGTAACTAATCATTTTATTATTATCGTCCAGTAATAAAGTCAAAACTCTGAGCTCGTCTACACGATAGCAACCTCCCTGCCATTCATCAATGCAATCTGGTACTCCTAAATCCATCATTTTTGGCTTCCTTAATTCACCTGCAACCATAAAAAATATAATCAGTAGAAAAGAAATACTGACCATTGCGGTTAAATCGACTCTTGTGTTTAATTTTCTGCTTCTGACTTTTCTATTAATTACCATGGTTTGAGAATTTTTAGTTAGCTGCTAATAATTTTGTTTCTTCAGGAGTATAATCATCTACAATAGTATAAGTATCAATTTTAGTAATTGCCATTTCGTCTAAGATATCAATCAAATTTTTAAAGTTGCATTTTTTACTTGGTTTTATGATTACAATTGCTCCTTTGTCGGGATTTCCTGTATACTCCTGAATATTCTTTTTGCTAATTAATAGTTCTTTTCGAATACCATCTTTTCCATATTTAATTTCTTTAGGATTCTGACGGGGATATGATAATAACCCGTGATAAGTTATTATTTTGTCATTGTCATCTAATAAAATGGTATAAATACGATTTGCATCAATACAGCCATAAGATCCACCGCATCCCGGATATTTATCTGGTAAACCCAAATCTATACCTTTTGGTTTTGCCAATTCAATAGTTACCATAAAAAATATAATCAGTAAAAAAGAAATACTGACCATAGCGGTTAAATCAACTCTTGTGTTTAGTTTTCTGCTTCTGACTTTTTTAGCAAGGTTTTGCATAATGAATGATTTTTTAATAAAGCTAATAATAAAATTTAACCAATATTGAATATGCGTTAAAAATAATTCAAATTATTTCTTAATTGCCATTGTTGATAAACTCCGAAGGTGACATTCCAAAGCTTTTTTGAAAATTTCTGCTGAAACTGGACTGCGAATTGTATCCTACTATTTCTGCAATTTCATACACTTTGTATTTACCGGAAAGTAATAATTCGGCTGCTTTTTTTAAACGGGCATTATTAATCAGTTCGTTTGGACTCAGGTTGGATATGTCTTTTATTTTGCGATATAAAGTAGAGCGGCTCATATGCAGGATATCGGCTAATGATTCGACACTTAGATTTGTATCTGCCATATTCTGGTCTATAATTTCATCCAGTTTTTTAATAAAATCCTCGTCGGTCTTATTATGGGCAATTGTTTTTAAATGCGACAGGGGAGAACTTGCATAATATTCCATGACATGTCGCCTGTTGGATATTAAATTGTCAATTTGAGCCAATATAAAATCAATAGAAAATGGCTTGGAAATATATGCATCAGCGCCTGATTCTAAACCTTTAATCCTGGATTGTACAGCGCTCAGGGCTGTAAGTAAAATTACAGGAATATGACTTGTTTCAATATTAGATTTAATACGGTCGCATAACTCAATTCCGTCCATTACAGGCATTGTTATATCACTGATAACGATATGTATCGTTTCATTGTGAATTACTTTTAATGCTTCTTCTCCATTAGCTGCTTTAAAAATTTTGTATTCCTTGCCAAGCTCTTTGCTCATAAAATTAAGCAGTTCTAAATTGTCTTCTACAACCAGTATTTGAGTTTTGATATTTTTAGCTATAATCTCATTTTCAAATTCTTCATTACTTTCTTTTCCTGCAGTTTCAGGGGAATCTTTATAGAGATGAAATTCGCTCTCCTGACGAAGTGGCAATTGCAAAACAAAAGTGTTCATGGAAGCGTCTGAAAATTGCAATTTTAGCGTTCCGTTATGCAGTTCAGTCAATGAATGGGCTAGTGATAATCCAATTCCTGTACCTGTCTGCATTTCAGATCCTAATATCCTGAAGAACGGTTCGAAAATTTTGTTTTTAAGGCTTTTTGGAATCAAATTCCCGTCATTTTTGATGATAAATTCCAAAGAGTCTTCATCCCTGAATAAAGTAATGAAAACTTTGCTTTTGGCATATTTAATAGCATTACTGATTAAGTTGCTTAGAATTTTCCGAATTGCCTCTTCATCTACGAAAGCATAAATGTTTTTTTCTCCCAGTTCCAGTTCGAAATGGATGCTTTTTTCTTCAATTAAAGGTGTGAATTCAGACTGCAGATGTTTTACAAGCATTGATATATTCGTTTCAACAAAAGTCAATCCCAGTCCTTCCATTTCTGTTTTTCTAAAATCAAGCAGTTCATTGACCAGATTCAATAAACGGGAAGTATTTTTCTCCATTATTGATAAATTTGGCAGAATTTCAGGAGATTCATACGTTCTTTTCAGCAAACTTTCTAAAGGACTCTTAATTAAGGTTAAAGGAGTCCGGATTTCGTGTGCAACATTGGTGAAGAATTCAATTTTTGCATGATAGATT
Organism: Flavobacterium flavigenum; assembly: GCF_027111255.2. Taxonomy (NCBI): domain Bacteria; kingdom Pseudomonadati; phylum Bacteroidota; class Flavobacteriia; order Flavobacteriales; family Flavobacteriaceae; genus Flavobacterium; species Flavobacterium flavigenum. The sequence continues at coordinate 4,887,633 of NZ_CP114285.2, forward strand.
TCCTTTTCTTTCTCGTTATTAAGAGTTGCTATTTTTTGGTTATTCTCTTTGATTGTTTTTCGGTGATATCGGCGTAAAAGCCAGTAAAAACAACCTGATAGTAGTAAGAAATAGAGAAATAATGCATAACTGCTAGCCCAAAATGGTGGCAATATTGTAATGGCAACGACAGCTTCCTTACTCCATATTCCGCTTGCACTTAATGATTTTACCCTGAATTTATAATCACCCGACGGAAGTTCTGTAAAAAACACTTTATTATTTTTATTCAGGTAAACCCAATCATCACTGATACCGTCCAGTTTATACCAATATTCTGTAAGTTCAGGCGCTGTGTAGCTTAATGAAGCAAAATCAATATTGAAATTAGACTGATGATTTTTTAAAGTAATTTTTTTGATGTAAGAAACAGATTCGTCCAGCGGTGAATCTTCATCATTCACCCCAACATCCTGATTGTTTATCTGAAGTCCTGTAATAAATATAGGTGGATTGTATTTGTAAGCCCTGAAATTTTTAGGATTAAAGCTAATCATGCCGTTCAGGTTTCCAAAATACATATCTCCGTTAGAATCCTTAAAGGCAGAGCTGTAATTAAACTGGTCGCTCAGTAATCCGTTTGCTGTGGTGAAGATTTTAACAGCCTTCGTTTTATAATTAAATGTGACTAATCCTTTTGAAGTTGTGATCCATAAATTCTCTTTTTCATCCTGAAGAATAGAATAAATTACATTGCTTGGAAATCCTTCTTTAGTGGTGAATTTTCTGAATTCTTTTGTTCGCGTATCAAATAAATTCAGGCCATTTTCAGTTGCAATCCAAAGGTTGTTCTGTTCATCCTGAAAAATGGATGTGATAAAATCATTACTGATGCTTTTATCATTTTTTAAATCATACCTGTAAACTGCTTTTTCCTTAGTTTTAGCATTGTAATAAAATAATCCGTCCCTGTAGGATCCTGCCCAGAAATTTCCGTCTTTGTCTTTAAACATACAGGTATAATGTGTGTTTTGGGAAAAATCATCGCAAATTTTAAAATTATCATTTTGATCATCATATATATAAATCCCCAGAGAGGTTACTACATATAATTTCTTTTCCGGGGTTTCATAAAATGTAATAATAAAATTACTTCTTAAATTACTTGAATTATGGTCATAATGTTTGATGACTTTTCCGCTATTAGCATCCATTACATCCAGTCCATGCTCAAAAGTTCCAATCCAGACTTTATTTCCTCTAGGTAAAACGGCATGTATATTATAAAAGGAGAGCCCTAATTTTGTTCCGTTAGGCTGAAAATTGACAAATTTCCGGGTCTGCAGGTTAAATTTATTAATCCCGGCATCTTCAGTCCCAATCCAGAGATTTTCCTGATTGTCTTTGTGAATTTCACGAACGGCGCTTCCTACAATCGCATTTTCACTCCTGCGCGGAAAGTATTTTTTAAACTGATCGTATTGTTTTTGATGGTAATTTACCCCTCCAAAATAAGTTCCGATCCAAACCCCGTTTTCTTTATCAATAGTAATGCAATATGCTGCATTGTCTGAGATAGCATAAGGGTCGCTCGGACTTTTGCGTAAATTTCGTATTGTTTTATTTTTTAAATTATAAATATAAGCACCTGATTCACTGGTGATCCATAATTCATTTTTGTTCTTTTTAAATTGTCTGACAAAAATAGGCTTTGCGGAACCGTTAATAAAAGGAGATGTTTTTCCTGTTGATACATCATATTTATAAACACCGTGATCCCTTGTGCCAATTAAAATTGAATTCGCATCTAATGCATAAATAACCGAAATTGAAAAATTGATGCCGGGAAGCTGTACATTAATTTTATCGAAACTTTGAGTCGCTTCAGAATAACGATATAAATCATCGTATGATGATGCCCATATTACTCCATTTTTATCACACGTAATAGAAGTCGCATAAAATGAATTTCTGTCAAACAGTTTGGTTTCTTTTGTGTCAACATTATATTTTACGAGTGTTCCAATAGAAATAAACCACAAATTATTTTTCAGGTCATTATCAATATCATTAATGCGATTGTTTATTGCCTCGTTCAGAAAAGTAAATTTTTCTAACTTTTTATCATAAGAATACAATCCCTTATCGGTTCCAACCCAGATATAATTTTTGAATTCATGCAGCGATTGGATATAGTTTATTCCTAATGATGTTTTAGGGTTTGATCCGCTGCGGAATGTTTTAAAGTGATATCCGTCAAAACGGTTCAGACCATCTTTAGTGCCAAACCATAAAAATCCGTCCTTGTCCTGAATGGAGGCCAGAACAGAATTATTAGACATCCCATTTTCTACCTTATAATGTTTAAAATAATATTCCTGACTGAAAATTGTAGCTGACAAAAACAAAAAACAAATGACTGTACCAATTTTGAAAAATCTTTGCATGTGGATTTTTTTATTAATTTTTTATAAAAATAGCTTCTCTTATTGTGTCATAAGCATGCATTCTGTTTTGTATGCAGCTTTACAAGGTTTTTTATAGATGATTTGAATGATTTAAACACAATTGTGAGACAAAATGGGGTTACAATTGTGTTGTCAATATCCTATTTTGGTCAAAAAAAATAAAATGATATTTTTTTAGTACTTAAATTATGATATTGATAAATAAACCCTAAAATATCTAATGATAAATAAAAATATACGTCTTAACATTGGCTGCAATATTACTTAATTTTTGGTAATACAAAATGAAAAGTAATTTTTTAATCTCAATTATTGAAACAATAAAAAAAACATTCCAATACCTTTTTATAATGAAAAATAAAAATACATTAATAGCTATTGCTTTATTTTCGGTATTAACCATTAGCTGCAACAAAAGCAAAAATGAAGTCAAAACCGGACAAAGCCCAATCGAAACTTCTGTAGCCGAAAGAACAATCTGGACTAAAGAGAAAGCCAATACATGGTATGCAAAACAACCATGGCTTGTAGGGGCCAATTTCACACCCGGTAATGCCATTAACCAGTTAGAAATGTGGCAGGCAGATACATTTGATCCTAAAAAAATCGATCAGGAATTAGGTTGGGCAGAAAGCATAGGAATGAATGTAATGCGTGTTTATCTTCATGATTTGCTTCATAAAGATGATACTGAAGGATTTTACAAGAGAATGGATGAATATTTGACTATTGCAGACAAACATCATATCAAAACATTATTCGTTTTGTTCGATTCTTGCTGGGATCCTTTTCCGGTGTCTGGAAAACAAAGAGCTCCTAAACCATTTTTACACAATTCTGGATGGGTGCAGTCGCCGGGGCGAAAAGCGCTTCTGGATGAAAAACAAACTCCACGTTTAGAAAAATATATAAAAGAAACGGTAGCGCATTTTAAAGATGATAATCGAATTTTAGGCTGGGATGTCTGGAATGAGCCGGACAACATGAACAGTCCAGCTTATGTAAATGCGGAAGCTGCTAATAAAGAAGAACTGGTTTATAAGCTCTTAGAAAAAGCTTTTAAATGGGCCAGATCAAGTAATCCTTCGCAACCTTTGACTTCAGGAGTCTGGGCTGGCGACTGGTCTGAAAAAGGCATGAAGCCAATTTTTAAATTACAACTGGAACAATCAGATGTTATTTCTTTTCATTGTTATGATAAACCGGCAGATTTTAAAAACAGAATAAATGAATTAAAACGCTACGGCAGACCATTATTATGTACAGAATATATGGCAAGACCAAACGGCAGCACTTTTGAAGGATTTTTACCAATCGCCAAAGAAAACAAAATTGCGATGATGAACTGGGGATTAGTGGACGGAAAGACGCAAACTAAATTTCCGTGGGACAGCTGGACAAAAACATATACTTCTGCGCCACCTGTATGGTTTCATGAAGTTTTTAATTCGGATGGTATGCCTTATAAAAAAGCAGAAACCGATTTTATAAAAAAAATAATATCTGAAGTAAATTCTAAATAATAACGATATAAAAGTTGCTTATTTTTTTAAATAACTGTGGTTAGTTGTTTGATGTAATCGAAATTATCGGGATATTTTGTCCCGGTAATTTGATTTTTAATACAATGCACTTGAAATAATAATCAAAAGCGACCAATACTTACATGCCTCAAACTGCTCATAAAATAATTATCATAATGAAAATAAATAATTCAATAATCAAACAAATACTAATGCTGATACTCTTTTGTTTAGTGAGCAAAACGGTTTCCGCACAGCAAACATTTACTAATCCTCTTTTAGATTACGGAGCAGATCCTTACAGCACTTATCATAATGGTTATTATTACTATACTCATACGATGCAAAATCATCTGGTTCTTTTAAAAACCAAAAGTTTAGCAGACCTTAAAAATGCTGAAAAGAAAGTCATTTGGACAGCACCGTCAAACACCGAGTATTCTGCTGAGATCTGGGCACCTGAGTTTCATTTTATCAAAGGTAAATGGTACGCCTATTTTGCTGCAGATAATGGCTCTAACAATACACACAGAATGTATGTTTTAGAAAATGATTCGAAAGACCCAATGCAGGGTGAGTGGGTTTTTAAAGGAAAGATTGCGGCTCAGACGGATAAATGGGCTATTGATGGAAATATTTTTACATACAAAAAACAATTGTACATGATTTGGTCCGGTTGGGAAGGAGATACTAATGGACAGCAAAACATTTATATCGCAAAAATGAAAACTCCTATACAGATTGATGGCGACAGAGTTCGTATTGCTAGTCCGACAAATCCTTGGGAATTGCACGGTGCACTGCATGATGATGTAAATCCACCGCAAGTGAATGTAAATGAAGGCCCTCAGTTTTTGACACATAAAAACAAAGCATTCATTGTTTTTTCGGCAAGCGGATGCTGGACCGATAATTATAGTTTAGGACTGCTCACTTTTACAGGAAAAGATAATTTACTGGATTCTTTGGCCTGGGTAAAATCAGATAAGCCTATTTTGGAACAATCAAATAAAACAAAAGTATATGCTCCGGGGCATAATTCATTCTTTAAGTCACCAAACGGAAAAGAAGACTGGATTTTATATCATGCCAATTCCAACCCGGGTGAAGGATGTGGTGTGCAAAGATCTCCAAGAATGCAGCAGATTAAATGGGACGAAAATGGAAATCCGGTTATTGGTGAACCGGTATCAGAAGGAGTTTCTGTAGCTATTCCTGCAATGAAATAATTAAAATATAAAATGATGAACAAAAATCAATTAGTCGGTATTCTTCTTTTTGGGATGCTTTTTCAATTTTCTTGTCAGAAGAAACAAAGTGATAATTCCAATGACTCAAATAAATCGGTAACCGAAAATGTAAATCCGAAACCGACAGCTCTTGATTCGGTTGATTTCAAAGAAGAAATCGACGGAAAAGAAGTAAATCTTTACTGGATAAAAAATAAAAATATCCAGGCGGCTTTTACCAATTACGGAGGGCGTCTGGTTAGTTTACTCGTTAAAAACAAGAATAATGAATTTATAGATGTGGTAGTTGGTTTTAAAAGTATCAAAGATTATCAAAACTCAACCGAGAAATATTTTGGCGCCACTATCGGACGCGTTGGCAACCGAATCGCAAAAGGAAAATTCACATTAAATGGCAAAAATTATAGTGTTCCTGTTAACAATGGTGAAAATGCTTTGCATGGCGGGACAAAAGGGTATGAGAGTGTAGTTTGGAATGCAGAAAAAATTAATGACCAGACTTTGGTTTTTACTTATGACTCTCCTGATATGGAAATGGGTTTTCCCGGAAATTTGAAAGTAAAAGTTACTTACAGCGTAACCACTGATAATGAAATTAAGATGGAATACGAAGCAAAAACCGATAAAACGACGATTGTGAATTTGACCAATCATGCTTTTTTTAATCTAAACGGAGAAGGAAGCGGAACCATTTTAAATCATATCTTACAATTTAATGCAAAAGAATATACTCCTGTTAATAAAGGCTTAATTCCGACAGGTAAGATTGAAACAGTTAGTGGAACGCCATTTGACTTTACAACACCTCATACAATTGGAGAACGTATAAATGCGAAAAATGTTCAATTGGAAAACGGAGGCGGATACGATCATAATTTTGTATTGAATAACAAAAAACAAAACGGAATGGCGCATTTAGGCTCGATAACAGGAGATGTATCAGGTGTTGTGATGGATATTTACACCGAGGAACCAGGTTTTCAGTTTTATAGCGGTAATTTCATGCAAGGCAAAAATACATTCAAATCAGGCGCAAAAGATGATTATAGAACTGCTTTTGCTTTAGAGACACAACATTTTCCTGATGCACCCAATCATCCGAATTTTCCATCCATAACATTAGAGCCTAACGCAGTTTACCATACTGTGTCTGTTTATAAATTTTCAGAAAAACCTTAATTTTTCTGTTCTTTAATGTTTTTTAAATAGTTGATAATCTGATACTACAGCAAAATTTATAGTTATTTTTTACAAAAAAATTTTGTAGAATGAAATTGTTTCTATTTATTTGCTAAAACGTTTTAGTATCATTATTTTTTAAACTTATCATAATATAATAATATTTAAATTTCTAATATGAATTTTAAAACCATAATATTTTCAATATTTATTATTTCAGCAGGTTTGAAAATAGATGCACAACAAGTTTCTTTGCAAAAAAAATCAGCAGTAGGAAATCGTATAGTAGAATTTATACCCAAAGGATATGATAAAAACAAAACCCCATCATTAATTCTTGCATCTGAACCAAATTCAAAGGGTAAAATACCAACCGACTGGTCTTTGATCCCTGAATTTTCATTCGCAAACAATAAGGCAAGTGCTGTTTTGAATTTAAAAGGTGATATAAGTTTATATGGTGGAGGAGAGGTTACAGGGCCATTATTGCGTAACGGTCAGTCTATAAAGTTATGGAATACAGATACAGGTGCTTATAGTGTTGAAGGCGGTAAAAGATTATATCAGACACATCCATGGGTGATGGGCGTACGTCCTGACGGATCTGCTTTCGGAATTATTTTTGACAGTACTTGGAAAGCAGAATTAATTACAAATTCCAACCAAATTATTTATAATTCTGAGGGCGCTTTGTTCAGAGTCTATATAATCGACAGAAAATCGCCTCAGCAGGTTATGAAAGGACTTTCTGAATTAACAGGCACAATTAAATTGCCTCCTCGCTGGGCACTAGGATATCACCAATGCCGATTCTCTTATGACAGTGAAAAACGTGTTATGGAAATTGCTGATAACTTTAGGGAAAAGAAAATTCCATGTGACGTGATCTGGATGGATATTGATTATATGCAGGGATACAGGGTTTTTACATTTGACAGTATCAGGTTCAAAAATCCAAAACGATTAAATGACAATCTGCATGCAAAAGGCTTTAAGGCAATTTACATGATAGATCCGGGAGTTAAAGTAGATAAAGAGTATACAGTTTATAAATCCGGTTCAAAAAATGACCTGTGGGTGAAGCAAACTAACGGAGAGGAATATCACGGTAAAGTGTGGCCTGGAGATTGTGTATTTCCCGATTTTACAAGTCCCAAAACCAGAAAATGGTGGGCAGAACTTTACAAAGATTTTTTAAATACAGGAATTGACGGAGTCTGGAACGACATGAATGAACCTGCCGTAAATGATAATGATTTCCCTGAAGATAAACGTATCGGGACAATGCCTTATGATACTCCGCACAAAGGAGGCGGAAATTTACCGCAGGGTTCTCACTTGCTGTATCACAATGCTTATGGGCGATTGATGGTGGAAGCTTCTTATGACGGAATTCTAAAAACAAATCCTGAAAAACGTCCGTTTCTTTTAACGAGATCTAATTTATTGGGAGGACAGCGTTATGCGGCTACATGGACAGGTGATAATTATGCTGGTGAGGAGCATATGAAACTATCTGTCCCGATGTCGCTTACACTCGGATTATCAGGACAGCCATTCAGCGGTCCGGATATAGGTGGTTTTCTTGGAAATACACATGGCGATTTATGGGCAAACTGGCTTGGATTTGGAGCATTCATGCCCTTTGCAAGAGGTCACGCCTGTGCAGGAACAAATGATAAAGAGCCTTGGGCGTACGGTGCTGAAATAGAAAAAACATCACGAATTGCTTTAGAAAGACGCTATCGTTTGTTACCGTACTTATACACCCTTTTTTATGAATCTTCTAAAACCGGAATGCCGGTTATGGCGCCGGTATTTTTTGCTGATGTTAAAGATTCACGCTTAAGAGCAGAGGATCAGGCGTTTTTATTAGGAGAAAATCTTTTGGTGGTTCCGGCATTTGCAAAAAATCCGGTACTTCCATCAGGAATATGGGAAGAATTAAATCTTATTGAAGGAGAAAAGACAGATAAATACCAGGCAAAACTGAGTATCAGAGGCGGAAGTATTATCCCTGCCGGTAAAGTGATCCAGAATGCGGGAGAAAATTCATTCGATCCGTTAAGTCTTTTTGTTTGTCTTGATAAAGAAGGCAAAGCAAAGGGGGAATTGTATATAGATTCAGGAGACGGATTTGGGTTTCAGAAAGAAGATTATGCCTTACTAACTTTTACCGCTGAGAAACACAATGATACTGTTATTGTTAAAGCTGCTAATGTTGAAGGCAAGAGAAATAGCAATGAGGATATAAAAGCCGTTAATGTAAGTTTGGTACTTGACGGTAAAACATATAGTGGTTCTGGTACTCTTAAAGAAGGTATTACAATTAGTTTGAAATAAAATCATTAGTGATGTACGAAGCAAATTGCATAATAGTTTAAATATGAAAAAAAATGTGGTGAGATTCTGGATTATAAGTGCTATCTGTTTAATGAGCAATATAGTTACAAGCCAAAAATCAGATAAAAAGTTATCCGATTATGTAAAGCCTAATATTGGAACGGCACACAGCCGTTGGTTTTTTTATACTCCTGCTGCAATGCCTTTCGGACTGGCAAAACTTGGTCCGTCAACTAATGCGCATTTGGGAAACAAGGACGGATGGGAAGCTACAGGTTATGATGACAGGGATACTTCTATTGAAGGTTTTGCGTGTTTGCATGAATTTCAGATTGGCGGTATTGTTCTGGCACCTTCAGTTGGAAAATTGCAGACAATACCAGGTAGCCTTGAAAACCCTGATGAAGGTTACAGGTCCAGATTCGACAGAAAGGATGAATATGCAACAGCAGGATATTATTCAGTATTGCTTAAGGATTATAAAATTAAGGCAGAACTTACGGCTACAAAAAGAGTAGGTTTTCAGCGTTATACTTTTCCAAAATCATCTCAGTCCAATATCATTTTTGATATTGGAAACAGACAAGGTGAAAGCGGAGCTGTTAAGGAATCAAAAGTAGTCATCACTAAAGAGGGAAGGATAGAAGGTTATGTGATTACAATGCCTGAATATGTAAAAAAATACCAGAAAGGTGCTGATGTAGCCATCTATTTTTCGGCTATTTTAGATAAAAAGCCAAAGAGTTTTGGTGTGTTTACTAAAAAAGAGATTCTAGGAGGCAACAAAGAAATTTCAGGTAAAGGAGCCGGAGTTTACCTGACTTTTAATACAAAAGAAAATGAAACAATCACCGTTAAAATTGGTTTATCATACACCTCTGTAGCTAATGCCAGAATTAACCTGGATGCAGAAGCAAAAAAGTTAAATTTTGATACAGCAAAAAAACAGAGCCTTGAAGTATGGAATGATTATTTAGGCAGAATAACTGTAGAAGGTAAAAACCAAAATGATAAAATTAAATTTTATACAGGGCTTTATCATGCTTTGTTAGGTCGCGGCTTAGGAAGTGATGTAAACGGAGCGTATCCAATGAATAACGGACAAGTAGGGCAAATTCCACTTGACGCGAAAGGAAAACCTCAGCACAATTATTACAATACAGATGCTATTTGGGGAGGGTTTTGGAATTTAACCCAATTGTGGGCACTTGCCTATCCGGAGTATTATGCTGACTGGGTTCAGGGACAAATATTGGTTTATAAAGATGCAGGCTGGCTCGGAGATGGTATTGCAAACAGTAAATATGTATCGGGCGTAGGAACAAACTTTACAGGGCTTGCGATAGCATCAGCATATAATTCAGGTATTCGGAATTTTGATGTAGAAAAAGGTTACGAAGCTGCATTAAAAAACGAATTAGAATGGAGAGACAGGATAGAAGGTGCAGGAAAGATGGATGTAAAACAGTTTGTAGAACTGGGCTATTCGCCATATTTAGATAATATGGATTATAATACGAATGCAGAAGGTTCAGGATTTTCAGCTTCACATACGCTAGAATATTCGTATAGCGCTTATGCTGTTGCACAATTTGCTAAAGTATTAGGAAAAACAAAAGATTACGAAAAACTTATAAAATTAGCTGACGGATGGAAATTGCTTTATGATAAAGAAACGACTTTTATAAGACCTAAATATGCAAATGGGGAATTTATAAATGATTTTGATCCATCGCAGCCGTGGAGGGGATTTCAGGAAGGAAATGCCTGGCAGTATACGTTTTATGTCCCTCATAATGTTCCTGAATTAGTGGCGACTTTAGGAAAAGATACTTTCAACAATCGTCTGGATGATATCTTTACAAGATCTCAAAAAAATGTATTTGGAGGAGGAACTAAAATAGATGCATTTGCTGGACTATCAGGTTTTTATAATCATGGAAATCAGCCAAATCTTCATATATCTTGGCTTTTTAATTTTTCTGGAAAACCTTATTTAACTCAAAAATGGGTACACGCTATCTGTGATGAATTTTATGGAACCGAAGGAATTCATGGTTACGGCTACGGTCAGGATGAAGATCAGGGACAATTAGGCGCCTGGTATGTAATGTCATCAATTGGATTATTTGATGTTAAAGGCCTTACTGATATCAATCCGTCATTTGAAATCGGAAGCCCGTTATTTGATAAAATCACAATTAAACAATTGGGAGAAAAACGTGATAAAACTTTTGTTATTGATGTAAAAAACAATTCGAAAACGAATATTTATTTGCAGGAAGTAAAACTAAATGATGCTAATTTAGAAAAACTTTCTGTCGACTTAAAATCCATTAAAAAAGGAGGTTCTTTAAAAATAAAAGTAGATTCGAAACCAGTTGATACGTGGTCAGACTAAAAATCAGGATTTTATGAAACAAGTTTTATTTTTTCTTTTTGTAATTTTTTGTTCAAAAACAATTGCACAAAATAATAATCCCATATTCAAAGGCTGGTATGCAGATCCTGAGGGAATTATTTTTGATAAAACCTATTGGGTGTATCCTACTTTTTCTGCCCGTTATGAAGATCAGGTTTTTTTGGATGCTTTTTCTTCAAAAGATCTCGTACATTGGATAAAACATCCCAGAATTTTAGATACCACAGCAGTCAAATGGGCTAAAAAAGCAATATGGGCGCCTTCAGTCATTAAAAATAAAAATAAATACTTCCTGTTTTTTGGAGCAAATGATATTCAGAGCGATAAGGAACGAGGCGGAATTGGTATTGCAGTAGCTTCGAAACCTCAGGGACCTTATAAAGATTATTTAGGAAAACCATTAGTTGATAAATTTTATAATGGAGCACAGCCCATTGATCAGTTTGTGTTTAAGGATAAAGATGGTCAGTATTATTTAATTTATGGCGGATGGAAACATTGTAATATTGCGAAATTGAAACCTGACTTTACCGGATTTGTACCTTTTGAAGATAAAACAGTTTTTAAAGAGATTACACCAGAAAACTATGTTGAAGGTCCGTTTATGTTTATCAGGAACAATAAATATTACTTTATGTGGTCTGAGGGAGGCTGGACCGGCCCTGATTATTGTGTAGCATACGCTGTCGCAGATTCTCCACTGGGACCTTTTAAAAGAATTGGAAAAATATTAGAACAGGATTCTAAAATTGCCAACGGAGCAGGGCATCATTCAGTTATAAAACATCCTGATTCAGATGTTTATTATATTGTTTACCACAGAAGACCTTTAACAGAAACAAATGGAAATTCAAGGGAAACTTGTGTTGAAGAAATGCATTTTGATGAAAATGATTTCATAAAACCTGTTGTAATCACAAATGAAGGTGTAAAAGCCCATTCTATTAAGTGATAATATAGCCGTAGAACGTAAGGTTGCTTTATGCTGTAAAAAATCAGGTTTTCTATTTTACTTTGCAGTTAGGTATTCCTGTTAGACGAATAAAACACTTTATTACTACGATTTCTTACAGGGTATTTACTTTGAAATTCACAATCCATTCAGTGGATTAAAATGATGATTTTTTGTCTCGTTTCAAAGTATTATACTTCTAACTTTCTTAAATTCAGTTATCTGTACAGCTTTCAAAAATATCTTTTCTACTTTGCATTGTTTGTTAGCAATATTCTTAAAATGTAATTTTTAAAGCTCGAAAGTATTTACTTTTCTACAAGTCTATTTAAAAAACTATTTTCAATGTTTTATGATAGAACCCTTGTATTTTACAAGATGAGTCATGGCGGCATTTTATCCTGACGATTTTCGATCATAATAAATATTAAATATATTTTGAATAAAAATGAGGGCCTAAAAATAAAATAGAAAACCAGGATTCTATGCTTGAAAATATCTCACTTTTATTGTAATTGTTAAAATAGATTTTCCGTTTGTAGCATATTACCTATTTATTTTAATGATAATGTATTTTTTCAGTGTTTTCGGGGCTCTGTGAACCATTTGAACATAATTTTGAAACAAAATGGGATTAAAATTACCTGATCAATACTCTAATTTGGTCAAAAATTAAAATGATGTTTTTTGTGTAATAAATTATTTTATTGATAAAAAAAAGATATTAGAATTTAGTATGCTTTAAAAAATAATATAATTTGATGATTTATCAATATTTGAGATTTCTTTTACAAAATCAAGAAAGTACTAAAATCAAATTATAAGAGCACATCTTAATTTAAAAAAAAAAACTAACTAATTAAACCAAAAAATTAACTCAGATGAAAATCAAAACGACTTGGAAAATGCCATCCACGCCACTGAACTTATTTGCCTTGAGTAAAAAGTTCAGTACAAATGGATTGATTTGCTTATTGTTTCTAATGCTCTGCGCAGGAAGTGCTTATGCACAAACCAAAAAATCACAGGATCCCATAAAAATAACGGGAAAAGTAACAGATTCTAAAGGATTGTCGATGCCTAATGCTACCGTACTCGAAAAAGGTACAAAAAATGCAGCTTCAACAGACTTTGATGGAACTTTTACTATCACGGTATCTTCTCCTCAGGCAATACTTGTATTTAAGTACATTGGAATGAAAGAGGTTGAAAAGCCTTTAAATAATACTAAAAAAATAGACGTAGTACTGGAAGATGAGACAAACGATCTTCAAACAGTTGTAGTTGTGGGTTACGGAACGCAGAAAAAAGCTTCGGTTGTAGGAGCCATAAGTACCATAAAGCCTTCACTGTTGCAGGTAGGAACTGCCCGTACATTAAGTAACAACCTGGCAGGACAAATTACCGGAGTAATGGCTGTTCAAAGATCTGGTGAACCGGGTTATGATCAGTCTGATATTAGAATTCGTGGAATTTCTACTTTTGCAGGATCAACAAATCCGCTTGTATTGGTAGACGGAATTGAAAGAAACTTAAATGATCTTGATCCTTCAGAAATTGAATCTTTCTCTGTTTTGAAAGATGCTGCTGCCAGTGCTGTTTATGGTGTAAGAGGTGCAAACGGTGTTATTTTGATTAATACAAAAAGAGGGTTTGTAGGTACTCCAAGAATACAACTGAGAACTGAATATTCAGTCCAGGAGCCTACTAAATTGCCAAGTTTCATTGGTGCTGCTCCTTATATGAGTTTACTAAATGAATTATCCGGTACAGAATTATATTCTCAGGATCGTATTGCAAAAACCGCGAGTAAATATGATCCTGATTTATATCCTGATGTAAATTGGGTTGATGATATAACAAAAGATTATGCTTTTACATCAAGGACCAATTTTAATGTTGCCGGAGGATCAGAAATTTTGCGATACGCATTAACTGTTTCTCATTATAACGAAAAAGGGATTCTTGCAGGAGACCCTAAACAAACGTATGATTCAGAAACTAAACTTAACAGAACGAATGTTCGTTCAAATGTTGATGTTAACTTATCAAAAACAACTTTATTGAGAGTAAATATTGGAGGTTTTTTACAAAATCTTAATAAAGGAAACAGCAGTACTGATGAATTATTTGGTTTTGCTTTTGAAACAACTCCTTTTGCGCATCCAGCTGTTTATTCAGACGGAACCCTTCCTAAAATTCCGCAACGTCCAAATCCGTGGGCTGTAAGTACGCAGCAAGGGTATTACAAACAGGGAGCAAGTAAAATCGAAAGTTTAGTTTCATTAGAACAGGATTTTAAAGCTGTTACTCCTGGTTTAAAAGCGAAATTTACTTATTCATTTGACTCTTTTTCTCAAAACAGAGTAACGCGTGGTAAAACTCCTTTTTACTATAATGTTGCTACTGAAAGAGATCTGGACGGGAGTTTAATTAAAAGCAGGCTCGATAACAGTGGTCAGGAATATTTAGGATATACTACTTCACAGGATTTTGGAAACAAACGTGTTTATCTGGAAGCAAGCACAACGTATAGCCATACTTTTAATGGTAAACATGATGTAAACGGTTTATTGTTATATAATCAGGATGAATATCAGGATGACAGAGGACCTCAGGCTTTCAGGCATCAGGGACTGGCAGGAAGAGCTTCTTATACTTTTGATCGTAAATATATTGCTGAATTTAATTTTGGATACAATGGATCAGAAAATTTCGAAAAGAAAGATCGTTATGGATTTTTCCCATCTGTAGCTCTGGGATGGATTGCAAGTGAAGAAAAATTTATGGAGCCATATAAAGACGTTTTTAATAAAATTAAATTCCGTGGTGCTTATGGACTTGTAGGAAATGATCAGATTGGAGCCAATAGAAGATTTGCTTATTTAACTACAATCAGTGATAATAATAATTCAGACTATACTTTTGGTACAGGAACTGGTGTGAAATTCGAAGGAATTGAGGAAGGTGAAATTGGAGTAGGAGGTTTGACCTGGGAAAATGTAGCAAAAGCAGATTTAGGTGTAGAATTAGGAATACTGAATATGATTGACTTGACAGTTGATGTATTCCAGGAAAAAAGAAAGGACATCTTTATTTCTAGAAATACTGTTCCAAGTCAGGCAGGTTTTATTAATGCACCGTGGGCCAATTTTGGAAAAATGGAAAATAAAGGAATTGAAGTTTCATTGAATATAAACAAACAGATAACACCTGATTTTTTCATGAGCTGGCGTGGTAATTTTACTTATGTTGAAAATAAGGTAACTGAAAGAGATGAAGCTGCTTCTTTAAAAGGTACTTACCGCTCAGCGACAGGTATTCAGAATAATACTTTGTGGGGTTTAACTGCAACAGGCTTATATACAAATGAAGATTTTGCTACTATCAGTGATAATCCTCAGCAAAATGTTTTAGCTCCTGGGGTTGCTATACCACAATTTGGTGCGGTACGTCCGGGAGATATTAAATATAAGGATAGAAATGCTGACGGAATTATCAGTGGATTAGATGAAGGCTATATAGGAGGAACAACCGATCCTCAAATTGTGTATGGTTTTGGAAATACTACAAAATACAAACAATTCGACTTTAGTTTCTTTTTTCAGGGTGTAGCAAAATCAGAAAGAATTATTGGTGGAGCTAATTTTATACCAGGAAGCGGTCAGGGTACTTTAGGGAACATTTACAGTAACTACAATGACCGCTGGACAGAAGAAAATCCAAGTCAGGATGTGTTTTGGCCTAGATTAAGTTACGGTACTAACGCAAACAATTCTGTTGCTTCTACCTGGTGGAAAAAAGATATGAGTTTTGGCAGACTTAAAACTTTGGAGTTAGGATATACATTGAAAAAAGCGGTAGCTGAAAAAATCAAATTACAAGGAGTAAGAGTGTATTGCAGTGGTAATAATCTATTCTATATCTCAGATTTTAAACTTTGGGATCCGGAGTTAGGTACATCAAATGGTTTAAAATATCCAACAACAAAATCTATCCTTTTTGGATTAGACGTAACCTTATAATTTTAAAAAAAATGAAAATGAAACATATATATATCAGATCAATATTCCTTTTTTTAGGATTATTTTTATCGTCATCGTGTTCAGATTACTTAGATAAAGAAAGCGATACCGAACTTACTCTTGATGCTGTTTTTCAGAGCAAGACAAAAGTAGAGAACTGGCTGGCTTCCTGCTATTCAAGGATACCTGATCCTATTTGGGGAGGAACTGTTCGTCAGACTGGATGGGAAATCTTAGCAGATGATATTACTCCGTCTGAGAGATGGCGTCAATATGGCTGGGATGTAATACCATTTATATTGGGCGACTGGTCGGTAGGTTCGCAATGGGCACCAGGATACTGGAATGGACTCCCTCAAAGAATTAGAGAATGTAATATATTTATTCAGAATATCAAGCCATTACCTGAAGATGGTTTGACACAAGATGAGGTTAAATTAATGATCGCGGAGTGTCGTTTTTTAAAAGCCTATTATTATACACTTTTATTAGATACTTATGGGCCGATTCCTTTTAATCCGGACGCAATTACACCTGTTGATTATAATCTTTCAGATTTACAGGTAGGCCAGACTCCTTATGATGAAATCGTAACCTGGGCTGATAAAGAATTGAGAGAGGCTGCCCTGATTTTGCCAACTTCTTATTCAGATGGTAGAAAATTTGGACGCGCAACATCCATTATGTGTGAAGCTGTTAGGGCGAGAATGTTACTTTTTGCCGCAAGTCCGCTTGTAAATGGTAATCCTGAGTATGTTGGCCATAATACTAAAGACGGAAAGCCATTATTTAATCCAACCTATGATGCTAATAAATGGAGAATTGCTGCAGATGCCAGTAAAAAATTAATTATGGATGCAGAAGCTGCCGGTCATAAATTATATACAGAACTGAATACTGCCGGAAAAATTGACCCTTTTATGTCTTGTCAAAACCTGCATCTTGTAGAGGCAAACAATGGAAATAAAGAAGTATTGTTTGCACGTCCGAGTGGTGATTACAGAGAGTATGACAGACATTCGGCACCAAGTGGAAATGGAGGAGCAGGCGGATTAGGAGTTACACAATCTCTGGTAGATGCTTTTTTTATGGATAACGGTCTGCCAATTACAGATCCGTCTTCCGGATATGTTGAAACAGGTTTCTCTTCAGAAGATGGATACTGGACTGGCGGATCAACAAAATTTAATGCAGTTAAAAGCCCAGGTCTGGTTACAGTAGCAGGGACATATAATATGTATTGCAATCGTGAACCAAGATTTTATTTAGCAGTTAATTTTGATAAAGCCTGGTATACTGAAGGCGATAATGCCGGAAAAGATAATGGCAGAAAACTGGAATTTTTTAACGGTGGAAAAGATAATAATCATACGCATGATGCCCCACAAAATGGTTATTTAGTAAGAAAAAGAACTGATCCGACAAGAAATCCGCGTTCAGGCTATTTTGCGGCACGCCACGGAATTCTATTTAGATTAGGAGAGGTGTACCTGAACTATGCTGAAGCACTTAATGAATCAGATCCGGGTAATGCTGATATTCTGATTTATCTTAATAAAATCAGGGAAAGAGCTGGTGTAAGAACTTATACTACAGGACCATCTGATGCTTCAAATATACATGTTGACAGTGATCAGGAAAGCATTAGAAAGGTAATCAGAATGGAACGAAGAGTTGAGCTTTGCACTGAAGGAATACGTTATAGTGATTTAAGAAGATGGAAATTAGCGGAAACAGTGCTAAATGGTCCTTTCTACGGAATGAATTACAATGGTACTAATGCAAATGACTTTTATAAAAGAACCGTTTATCAAAACAGGGTGTACAAAAAATCTTTCTACTGGTTTCCTGTATACTTAGCAGAAATTGAGAAGAATCCAAATTTAGTACAGGCACCTTTCTGGGACAAATAATTTAAACGAAACTAAAATGAAAAATATAAAAAATATTATCTCATTTATCATAATGAGTATCGTTCTTGTCTCTTGTGAAGATAAAGGACTTGAGAATGCTGATTGGCTTAAAGAACCCAATTTTGCTAATCCGATGACTTTAAGTCTTTCCGTTAACGAAGTTGTATTGGTAAAAGAAAATGAGGGACAAAATGCCATAACTTTTACCTGGACAAAAGGAAATGACAGGGGAGCCGGAACTAATTTGACTTACTTTTTACGTATGGATATTGAAGGTAAAAATTTTGGAGAAGGAATGGACAAGGATAATGACAATTATACGACCATTACAGAAGAACTGCCACAAGGTGTTTTTACTAAAACTTATACGGTAAAGCAATTAAACGATTTATTGTTGAAAAACTTTAAACGTCCGGGTGGTGTTGTCACGAACCTTCAGTTGCAGATAATAGCAAGGGTAGATAATAGCAAGCAGTTTCAGCTTCCGGAAGTATCTACATCCACTTTTTCTGCTACGAGCTATAGTCCTGGACCGTTGCCATTGTTTATGGTTGGAGATGCTATAAGCGGAAACTGGGATTACAGCACAGGTAAAAGCTTACCAGAAATTACTGAAAGAACAATTTATAATTATATTGGAAATTTTTCTGTTGGCTCATTTAAGGTTATTGAAAAACCAGGCAATGAACTGCCATCTTATGATCCTGCAGCCGGAAATACGCTTGTTTATAATGAAACAGAGCCAAGAACAGCCGATAATGTTTTCAAAGTAGCTGAGTCAGGTCGTCATTCGTTATATATGGATATTGATCAGAAAACCTATGTTTTTGGATATGTGCCTTACGAGAATATTTATATGGTTGGAAATGCAATAACCGGTATAGGCTGGGATATTGGAAAGGCCAAACAAATGACATGGGATCCTAAGAATCCTGAAGTTTTTTCATACAAAGGACAATTTGATGCGGGCGAATTTAAACTTTATACGCAGCAAGGCAACTGGGGAGGCAGAGCTTTAATGCCTGCAATAAATCTTACGAAACTTGTACCTGATGCAGCCCCAACACCAATGTCGTTGATGCCAAACGCTAATCCAGATAATAAATGGCTTATTGAAGCGACAGGGAATTACGAACTTATTGTTAATCCTGCGAAAATGACTATTGCGCTAAAAAAACTGTAGATATAGTAATAAATATTTTCAGGTAATAAAATTGTCCCAACAAAATGAAGACAAAACTTTCCAATCTGATGTATTGGAAGGTTTTGGATTCTTTTTTTAGTATTTATAAGATTATTCATTTCTAAATAAAAGAAAACGAAATCTTACAGGTTTTGTAGGTCTTTCTTAGTCTAAATATTTATTGCTAAATATTTAAAAAAGAATCACAAAAAATCCCTTAAAATAACGAAACAATTATGAAAAAAGGATTACAATTACTCCTATTGATTCCTTTATTGGTATTCAATGGACTTATAACCCGGAGCCAGACTTCAAATATGGCTGGGGATAATATTGCTGTTTTTTACCCAAATAATTTTAATCCTTCAGGGACATTGCCGTCTCTGATTTTTACAAATGATTTTACCAATCAGGGCACTGTTCCTCCAACATGGGCCATAAAACCTGTTTTTAGTACTGCAAATGGTAAAAGTATAGTAAAAATTTCCTATACAGGGAGTGTAGATTTTTATGGCAACGGAGAAGTAACAGGACCGTTGAGGCGTAATGATACTCAGGTAACGTTATGGAATAGCGAAGCACCGAATTACTGGATTGATAATGGTACCCGTCTTTACCAGTCACATCCATGGATTATGGGTGTACGTCCTGACGGTACTGCTTTTGGAATTATTGCAGATCATACCTGGAAACAATCTTTTGTAATAACAAATCCGGTAACCATAACTTCGGATGGTCCTGAATTCAGGGTGATTGTTATTGAAAGAAGCAGTCCGCAGGAACTATTGAAGACACTCGCCGAGTTAACCGGAAAAATAGAACTTCCTGCTTTATGGACATTAGGGTATCAGCAAAGCAGATTTACTTATACTCCGGACTCAAAAGTTAAGAGTATTGCAGATGAATTTAGAAATCGAAAAATTCCGTGTGACGTTCTCTGGATGGATATTGACTATATGGATGAATATAAGGTGTTTACTTTTAATCAGAGTACATTTGGCAATCCCAAAGGGCTGAATGATTATTTGCACAGTAAAAATTTTAAGGCGGTATATATGATTGATCCTGGTGTAAAAAAGCAGCCTGGTTATTTTGTATACGATCAGGGAAAAGCGGGTAATCATTGGGTACAAAAGGCAGATGGTACAGAATTTAATGGTCAGGTCTGGCCCGGGGATGTTGCCTTTCCGGATTATACAAGACCTGAAACCCGTACATGGTGGGCTGGATTGTATAAAGATTTCATGAACAGAGGAATAGACGGGATTTGGAATGACATGAATGAACCTTCTGTATTTGACACTCAGAACAAAACAATGCCTGAAGATAATTTGCATCGTGGAGGAAATGGACTGCCAGCAGGTACACATGCAAGATACCATAACGTATTTGGCTATTTGATGGTCAAAGCTAGCCGAGAAGGTATCGCTGCAGCTAATCCGGATAAACGCCCATTTGTTTTATCACGTTCCAATTTTTTGGGTGGACAAAGATATGCAGCTACTTGGACAGGAGATAATTCTTCTACCTGGGCACATTTAAAGCTGTCTATTCCGATGTCTATAACATTAGGGCTTTCCGGTCAGCCTATTTCCGGTCCTGATATTGGCGGTTTCAACAACGATTGTACGCCTGATTTATTGGGGCACTGGATGGCACTTGGCGCTTATTATCCTTTCTCAAGAAATCATGCTGCGAACAATGCTGTCAATCAGGAACCATGGGTTTTTGGTTCTAAAATTGAAAATGTTTCCCGTACAGCTGTCAATAGAAGATATCGTCTTCTTCCTTATATGTACACACTGTTAAGAGAAGCCTCGGAAACCGGAATGCCTTTAATGAGACCTGTGTTTTTTGCAGATAATACTGATCTGAGTCTGCGAAATGAACAGCAGGCTTTTATGGTGGGGAAAGATTTACTGGTTGTTCCGAGATGGGCTGTAAATCCGAATCTGCCAAAAGGAAACTGGAATAAAGTAAAACTAGAAAGTACTGAAGACGATAAATATCAGGCCACTTTATATGTAAGGCCAGGCTCAGTAGTTCCAATTACTGATGTTATTCAAAGCACGTCAGATTACAAAAGTGACAATATTACTTATCTGATCAATCCGTTACAAGACGGAACTGCCACGGGGCAACTTTACCATGATGATGGGGATGGATTCGGATACAAATCAAATGATTATGCCCTCCACGGAATTACTGTAACCAAACACAATGCTGATTCATTAAAGGTTTTAATTAATCAAATAGGAGGAAGTAAAAACATTAATCGTGTCAGCAGAATAGGATATGTTACAGATAATGGAATCGAATATTCGGGCTGGTCAACTAATACTGTACGTTATGTACCTATAATAAGAGACGAAAATCAGAATCCGGATTTAGGCATGATAAACACTATGTTTCTTAAAGGAAGCTTTAACGCAAATGTAGCTCCAATGATAAATGTTGGGGAAAAGAAATGGAAGTTTGATTCCCTTAATTTAAAAGCCGGTCAGACATATACTCTCAAATTTATTCAGAGCAAAAATGCAAACGGATTAGAATGGGGGGGGGCAACTGGTTTAATCGGAAAAGCGATACAAACAAATGATAGCAGTAATACAATTTCATTTACTATAAATGCTGATGGTAATTACAGTATAACATTTGATGAATCTACACTAAATTATACAGTTCAGAAAACTCCGGCAATCAATTCACTATCCATTGTAGGGGATGCTACAGATCTTATGAATTTCGATATGCTGGGATTGCCAATGAATCAGTCTCTTGAAGATTTGAATGTTTTTACATGGACAGGTCATTTATTTACCAGTAATGGGAAAACGGAGGGAAAATTTAAGTTCCATTACGGAACTGGAGGTCAATGCGATGATGTATGGATTTATGCAAATTCAGCAGATCAGCCCTTGTCTTCAACATCAATGGTAATTGCAAATGGCTGTACGTACCCGGATAATAAATGGAAAGTAAAAGCGGGCGAAAATGGTACATATAATATAACTGTTAATACTGCGACAAAAGTAGTCAAGATAGAAAAGATTCATGAATTTGCCACTTTGGCTATAGTCGGAGATGCTACTTCAATAGGCTGGGATCCTAAGGGACTGCTAATGGATCATTCTCCGGATCAGCCCGATATTTTCAGATGGACAGGAAAATTAACGGCAAGCAATGGCACAACAGAAGGGACATTCAAGTTTCATTCCGGACCGAATAATTTTTGCGATGATATTTGGCTGATGTCCACAGATGCAGATCAGGCTTTGTCTGCCACTACCTATAAAGTAGAGAATGGCTGTAATAATGATAAAAAATGGAAAGTTAGTGATGGTCAGACGGGTACTTATACTATTACTATTGATGTTGTTGCCAAGACAATTAATATAAAGAAAACAGTTACTACAATGGCGATTGTTGGAGACGCTACCTCAATAGGTTGGGATCCAAAAGGACTTGCAATGCAGCAATCCAATGATAATTTGAATGTTTTTACATGGACAGGAAAATTATCAGCTGGAAATTTTAAGTTTCATTCGGGCTTAAATAATTTTTGCGATGATCTCTGGTTGAATTCAGTTACAGATAACCAGTCGATATCTGATAATAATTTTACAATAGTAGATGGATGCACTACAGATAATAAATGGCTGGTAAAATCTGGAGAAACAGGGATTTATAAAGTAACTGTGAATCTTGAAATTCAAAGAGTAAGTTTCCAAAAAACAGAAGTCCAGTCGCTTTCAATTTTTGGTGACGCCACTTCTGCCGGCAATGATACGAAAGGTTTGTTAATGGAGCAATCTGCAACGGATCTAAATGTTTTCAGCTGGACAGGAACATTATCAGCTTCAAATGGCAGTACCGACGGGAAATTTAAATTTCATTCAGGCACGGGCAGCTGCGATGATATATGGTTATATGCACCTATTGCAGACCAAACGCTGTCTGGAACTGCATTTACAAAAGCAGCCGGATGTGCAGCACGTGATAATATGTGGAAAGTGCCTGCAGGAGGAACAGGGACGTATAAAGTCACGGTTAATTTAGTAACTAATAAAGTAAGTATTCAAAACATTTCTGCAAATCTTGGTAAGAATGATTTTACGAAAGAGAAAAGTTTCATTTATCCAAATCCCGTTGGGAACACAATTTTCTTCAGTACAGATATGTCCGGAATAAATGTGAGTATTCTTTCTGCAAATAGCAGTCTGGTTTTAAAACAAAAAGTAGATAGTAACAACAGCATCGATGTTTCTAAACTAAGTGCAGGTTTGTATTTTGTTATTACAAATAAAAATGGGACTAAGGTTTCCAGAAAATTCATAAAGAAATAAGCATAAAAAAGGCCTGACTGAATCTGATGGAATTGATTTGGTTAAGGCTTTTTATTTACATCATTTATTGTTTAGCTATTAATCTTAAAGAAGTAAATTATGAAGAATCTATTTAAAACCGAAGGTGTTTGCGTGCTGTTCTTTTTGTTATGTGTTTCTAATTTATTTTCACAAACAGCTGATCAGCGTGCAGAAAATCTACAGAACGGAACTAATGCTATTTTTATGTCTGCAGATAAAAGTTACTACAAACATAACAGCGCTTCAGACAATGATCCTTATGGTTATGGATACTGGATACAGGCACACACGCTGGAAACATTAGCAGATGCGTACCAAAGAACCCGCAATAATGTCTATAAAGACCGAATGAAAAGTATTATTGCCGGGATCCGAAAATACAATCTGTATGGGGACGGAACGTATCATAATGATTTTTATGATGATTTGGAATGGCTTTGTCTGGCGAGTTTCAATTGCTACAATGCAACTAAAGATCCTGAGTTTTTAGACGCAGTTCATCAAATCTGGACAGAAATTAAAACCGGATATGCAAATGGCGCCATGTCATGGAAAAAAGGCTGTACAACGCCCTGTAAAAACTCAATTGCGAATGGCCCGGCTATTGTTATTGCGGCGAAATTGTATCAATTAGAAGGAGATAACAGCAACCTTCAAATGGCAAAAGATATTCATGCCTGGATGAAAGCAAATGTTTTTAACGCACAGGGCGGAATTTGGGATTCACCAACCAATACAGACCCTGACTGGCAGTTCTCCTATAATTCCGGAATGTTCATCGCCGCTTCTTTGCAGCTTAATCTTGTTACAGGTACACAATCGTACATAGACGATGGCATCAAAGCATGTGAGTTTATGATGAATTACAGAAATTATAACGGAGGCGTATTTTTCCTGAATGAAAATGGCCAGGGAGACGGCGGTTTATTCAAAGGAATTTTCGCCAAGTGGTTTATAGAATTTGTCCGTATGGGGAATTTAACGCAGGGTCAAAAGGATAGGTATTTAGGTGTTATCAATTATACAAGCAATTATGTTTGGGCTAAAGCCGTCAATAAATCTAATTATTTAATCAATTCCTATTGGGATTCATTACCAACCGGAACAATTGATTTATCTACTCAGTCAGCTGGTCTTCATTTATTTGAATCTGCTGCCAGTTTAAACAAGGTTCATACTTATCAAAATATTAATTACGGAGGTTTTTATTCCCAACTTTCTCCCGGGAATTATACTTTGGCACAACTTCAGGCAAGAGGTATTGCTGATAACGATATCACATCCTTAACAGTTCCTGACGGTTATGTGGTTACGGTTTATGAAAATGATAATTTTGGCGGGGCTTCCAAAGTATTCACTGCAAATTCAGCCTGGATTTCCGATTGGAACGACAGGATTTCATCCTTGAAAATAGTAGATACTAACACTTCATTAGTGAATGTTTATCAGGATATAACTTTTACAGGTTACACTGCCGGCCTTAATGTTGGCGATTATACTCTGGCACAACTTCGCGCAAAAGGGATTTTGGACAACGATATTACGTCTTTAAAAATCACTGAAGGATACAAAGTAACCGTTTATGACGGTGATAATTTTACCGGAGCTTCAAAAGATTTCACCGCTACTACGGATTGGACTGGAGACTGGAATGACAGAACTACCTCTTTGCGTATTCGTCCTAACGGAACTCCTAATTTAGGAAACATAACCTACTTTTTGCAAAATCGCCATAGTGGTTTGTACATGGATGTTTGGGGATTAAGTACAGCAGATGGAGGCAATATTGCACAAGGGAATTACACCGGAGCCAATAACCAAAAATTTAAATTAATCGATGCCGGAGAGGGAGCTTATCAGATTCAAGGAATCAATAGCGGAA
Organism: Flavobacterium flavigenum; assembly: GCF_027111255.2. Classification (NCBI taxonomy): domain Bacteria; kingdom Pseudomonadati; phylum Bacteroidota; class Flavobacteriia; order Flavobacteriales; family Flavobacteriaceae; genus Flavobacterium; species Flavobacterium flavigenum. Next base: position 4,913,119 of record NZ_CP114285.2, read on the forward strand.
AAGCTGTAGATATTGCAGGAGTAAGTACAAAAAACGGAACGAATGTGCATCAATGGACTTACGTTGGTGCAGCAAACCAGCAATTTATAGCGGTTTCAACAGGTGATGGTTATTATAAATTGGTAGCCAAACATAGCGGAAAATTGGTCGAGGTAGCCGGTTTTAGCACTGTAAGCGGAGGAAATGTACAGCAATGGGAAAATGCAAATCAGGCCAGTGGACATTGGAAACTGATTCCTGTCGGTACAGCTAAATTAGCGAAAACCTCATCGGACACAGAAACCAAAGTTGAGGCAACGACTATAAATATATACCCGAATCCGGTTGAAAGCACATTATTTTTTACCGGCGAAGTAACAGGAGCGAAGGTGCATATTTTTTCATCAGCAGGAAACACAGTTTCAGAACAAAAAATAAAGACTGATAATGTAAATGTTTCAGGTTTGGCAGCGGGAACTTATTTTATAGTTTTTGAAAAAGACGGAACAAAAATTACAAAGCGATTTATTAAAAAATAAGGTCTAAAACTACAAATTATGATGCAAATTAAAATAAATGGTTACAATCTGATTGATAAATTTAGATTGCGTTTTACAGTATTTTTAATGTTTATCGGTCTTGCAATTCCGGCGCAGGCACAACTTAGCGGTAATCCTCTGTTTACAGGAGCCGATCCGGAGATTCATTACTTTAACAACAAATATTATATTTATACGACTGCTATTTACGGTACACAATTTCATGCGTATTCCTCAAATGATTTAACCAATTGGGTTGACGAAGGCCTTATTTTCGATCTTTATCCGGATAGTCCGTGGTCACAAAATAATGGCTGGGCACCGGCAGTCGTTTTCCGAAACAATAAATATTATTTCTATTACACTGCCGAAACCAAAATTGGCTGTGCTGTTGGTAATACACCTATAGGTCCTTTTACAGACATTGGAGCACCGCTTATCGGAACCGATCCTTATACCGATGATATTATTGATGCGAATGTTTTCATTGATGATGACGGACAAGCGTACATTTATTATGGAGGGTCAGGGAAAAGCAAAATGGTGGTTCGTAAGTTAAATCCTGATATGATTAGTTTGTCGACAGGACCTACAAACATCACCCCTCAAAATTACACTGAGGCGCCTTATATGATAAAAAGAAAAGGAATTTATTATATGACGTATTCCAATGGATCCTGGTTTAATGATACTTACAATGTACAATACTCTACTTCTAATTCGCCTATGGGGCCCTGGACATACAGAGGTAAAATATTAAGTTCTAATGTAGAAGACAAAGGTCCGGGACATCATGGCGTATTAAAAATGGGAAATTGTGATGAATACTACATCATTTATCACAGGTATGAAAACGGTACTTCGGGAGAAAGGAAAATTGCAATTGACAGAATGTATTTTAACTCAGCCGATTTGATTGAAACGGTAAATATGACCAATTATGGAGTTGCTCCCAGAATACCGGATTTGTCCTGTCCTACGCAAAATATTGTTTCGGGGGGTATTTACAAGTTAACGCACAAAGGAACAAATCAATGCCTGGATGTTTTAAATAACGGAAGCCAGTCGGGAGCAAATATTCAGCAAAGTACAGACAATGGAAACGATGCACAGCGTTGGATTGTGACACTTGAGGCAGATGGTTATTATAAATTAACACATAAAGGAACCACTCAGGTTTTGGATGTAGATAACAATAGCAGTGTGGCTGGAGCCAATGTGCAGCAATGGACAGATCTTGGTACTGATGCACAACGCTGGAAAATTGAAATGATGTCGGACGGCTATTGCAAACTGACTCACAAAGGAACCACCCAGGTTTTGGATGTAAGTAATAATAGTAATCAGTCGGGAGCTAATGTACAGCAATGGACAGATCTTGGTACTGATGCGCAAAGATGGAGATTCGATCTTATTGAAGTACCCATTGTTTCCGGAGGAGTGTATAATTTGACTCATAAAGGAACTAACCAAAGACTGGATGTGAGTGGGGGCAGTACACAGCAAGGTGCAAATGTACAGCAGCATAATCCGAATCAAACTGATGCACAGCGGTGGGTAATTACAAAGGAAGCTGATGGGTTTTACAAATTAACGCACAGAGGAACAAATCAGGTTTTAGATGTAGATAACAATAGCAGTGTGGCTGGAGCCAATGTGCAGCAATGGACAGATCTTGGTACCAATGCACAGCGATGGAAAATTGAATTAATGTCTGATGGCTATTTTAAACTTACTCACAAAAACACCAGTTTATGTCTTGATGTTGTAAATAATCTTGCTGAACCGGGAACAAATGTGCACCAGTACACAGATAATAATAACGATGCACAGCGCTGGAAACTGGATTTAATAAAACCGACCAATACTTCCAGAATAGCGAAATCACCATTAGAATCTCAGGATGAAACTGAAACTGGAGCTATTAATGTGTATCCAAATCCGGTCAAAAACACACTTTTCTTTACTGTCGAAATGAATGGAATTCAGATTCGTGTTTTTTCTCAAACAGGAAGCCTGGTTATGGATCAAAAAGGAAGAGATAATAGTTTAGATGTTTCGGGTTTAGCAAAGGGAATTTATTTTGCTGTTTTTGAAAAAGAGGGCATAAAAATTACAAAACAATTTATTAAAAAATAAAGTTAAGCTTCTTTTAAAAATTACAATTAAGTTAATGAAAACATCTCTAAAAATGTGCTTTAAAGGTTAAAATTATAAAGAGATTGCTTTTTAGGGATGTTTTAAAATTAAAATTTATGATACGAATTCTACAAAAAATATATAATCTGGTTTACCAGTCAAAATGGCGAATGGCTGTCTTTTTCATTCCAATGATTCTGGCTATTCCGTCATATGCACAGTTGAGCGGTAATCCATTATTTTCAGGTGCAGACCCCGAAATCCATTATTTCAATAACAAATACTACATCTATCCGACAGCATCGGCAGGGAAACAATTTCACGCTTACTCATCCGTAGATTTGACAAACTGGGTAGACGAAGGGGTAATTTTTGATATTGGGCCACAATGCAGCTGGGCCGAAAATAATGGCTGGGCTCCCGGAGTTGCTTTCAGAAATAATAAATACTATTTCTATTATACTGCCGAGGTTAAAATTGGGGTAGCAGTGGGAGATTCTCCAACTGGCCCTTTTACAGATTTAGGTGCTCCACTTATCGCAACGGATCCATTTACAGATGATATTATTGATGCTATGGTATTTACAGATGAAGATGGTCAGGCATACATTTATTACGGAGGATCGGGCAAAAGCAAACTGGCAGTACGTAAATTAAATCCGGATATGATTAGTCTTTCCTCTGCATCCGTTAATATAACGCCTCAAAATTATACCGAAGCTCCTTACATGGTAAAGCGCAAGGGAATTTATTATATGATGTATTCTAATGGGTATTGGGGTAATGATTCCTATAATGTACAATATTCAACGTCCAATTCTCCTATGGGACCATGGACATATCGTGGAACAGTACTCAGTTCTAATGTACAGGATAAGGGACCGGGACATCATTCGGTTATAAAAATGGGCGATTGCGACGAGTATTATATCGTATACCATCGTTATGAAAATGCATCAAGCGGAGACAGAAAAGTGGCGATTGATCATATGTATTTTAATGCAAATGATTTAATTGAACCGGTAAATATTACCAATTATGGGGTAAAACCAAGAGTACCGGACAACACATGTTCATCATTGCCTGTAACACCAATTGTTTCGGGAGGGATTTACAAATTGACACACAAAGGGACGACGCAGGTTTTAGAAGTAGCAAATAACAGTACTCAGCCAGGTGCTAATGTGCAGCAGAATACAGACAAAGGTACCGATTCGCAGCGTTGGGTAATCACGCTGGAATCGAATGGGTTTTATAAACTGATGCATAAAGGAACGAATCAGTCTTTAGAGGTGGATAGCAACAGTAATCTGCCTGAAGCAAACGTGCAGCAAGGAACTACAACAACCGGAAATGATTCTCAGTATTGGAGTTTTGAAAAGATGACAGACGGTTATTTTAAATTAACACATAAAGGAACTAATCAATGTCTGGACATAGATCAAAATAGTAGTGCGCCTCTTGCCAATGTGAAACAAAATACAGATAATCGAAGCGATGGACAGCGCTGGAAATTAGAATTAATCGATGCACCAATAATTTCCGGAGGATTATACAAATTAACCCATAAAGGAACGAATCAGGTTATAAGTGTTGACAGGGATCTTACAACTTCAGGAGCAAATGTGCATCAATGGACAGACAGTGGTAATGTGGATGCGCAGCGTTGGTATATTACACTAGAAAGTGATGGATTTTATCAGTTGAAACATAAGGGAACAAACCAGGTTTTGGATGTAGATAATAATAGCAGTAATGATGGTGCCAATGTACACCAATGGGATGATACCGATAATGATGCGCAACGCTGGAAAATCGATTTAATGCCTGATGGTTATTTTAAGTTAATCCACAAAGGCACTAATAAATGTCTTGATGTTGCCGATGACCTTGCTGAGCCGGGAACCAATATTCAGCAATGGTCAGATTTTAATAACAATGCCCAGCGCTGGAAACTGGATTTAATGCCGGATGTAAATCCGGTAATTGGTACCGGAACTGGTTTATCTGCGAATTATTTCAACGGAATGAATTTTGAAACATCTGTACTGAACAGGGTAGATGCGACGATTAACTTTGACTGGGCTTTTGGTTCTCCTGCTTCAGGTGTAGTAAACGCAGATCGTTTTACAGTACGCTGGACAGGTCAGTTACAGCCAAAATATAGTGGTGAATATACATTTTACGTAACCAGTAACAACGGCAGAAGACTTTGGGTCAACAATCAGTTAATTATTGATAAATGGCTCGATGATACAGGAGAAAACAGAGGCAAAATTTATCTGGATGCCGGTCAGAAATACAATATCAAATTAGAATATTTTGAAAATACCAGTGCTGCCACCTGTAAACTGGAATGGTCAAGTTTTCTTCAGGGCAGGGAAGTGATAACGAAGTCACAGTTTTATGAAACTAGTTTAGGTGTTAATGAACTTCAGTTAAGCCATCAGATTAGCATAATAAATCCTGTTGATCAGCTATTACATATTACCTCAGATATTGATTTATCAGCCGCAGATATAAAAATATATGATATTCAGGGCAGACTTGTGAGTAATCCTTTAAAGTTTTACAACGATTTGTATGTAGGGAATCTGACATCAGGTCTTTACATACTGCAGATTCAGCTAAACGGAGCCAGGTATGTGAAGAAATTTATCAAAAAATAAACCCGGAATAAAAGCACATACTTCAAATAATGTTATTAATTATAAATGGCTGTTATTTTTAATGAAATTATTTGGAGTATCATCAAAGATTAATTTTAAATGAGAATATGAAAACAAAACAATTTTTAGTTACCATTTTTTGCCTTGCTTCTGCAGCTTTATCGGCACAGGAATACAAACCTGAAGCCAATCCACAAGCAGTAGTTGTTTCAGGCAATGCCAGATTTACAGTCCTTTCACCCCGTGTAATCCGTATGGAATGGAGTGCCGACGGTAAGTTTACAGATAATGCTTCATTAACGTTTGTAAACAGAAACCTTCCGGTACCCACTTTTAGTAAAAAAGAATCTAAGGGTGAATTGCAAATTGCTACCGATATGCTAAAACTCAAATATAAAACGGGATCAGGTAAGTTTAACGAAAAAAATTTAAGTGTAGATTTTATTGTAAATGGGAAACCTGTTTCTTGGAAGCCTGGTTTGGCCAATACTAAAAACTTATTAGGAACAACCCGTACTTTGGATGGAGTAGATGGTCCGGCCAAAGAACTGGAAAAAGGGATAATTTCGCGTGACGGATGGTATCTGATAGACGACAGCGAGCGCCCTCTTTTCGATAATTCAGAGTGGCCGTGGGTAATGGCGCGTCCGGGAGATAAACCACAGGATTTATATCTTTTCGCTTATGATTCAAATTATAAAGCGGCTTTAAAAGACTATACTGATATTGCAGGTAAAATTGCGATGCCTCCACGATTTGCCTTTGGTGCCTGGTGGTCAAGATACAGGGAGTATTCGGATACTGAATTCCGTGACCTTGTGGGTGAGTTTAAAATGCATGATGTGCCGCTTGATGTTTTTGTAATTGATATGGACTGGCACATTAAATCATTACCAGAATTTTTCAAAAACGGACAAAGACAAAGGGATCAGGCAGGAGAAGATTCGGGCTGGACCGGATTTACATGGAACAAAAATTTATTTCCTTCTCCTGAAAAGTTTTTAAAATGGACCAATGAACAGCATCTTAAAACGTGTCTGAATCTTCACCCGGCTTCAGGAATACAGCCTTATGAAGAAGCATATCCTGAAATGGCGAAAGCAATGGGAATCGATCCGGCTACCAAAAAATATGTGCCTTTTGATATTACCGATAAAAAGTTTGCAACCAATTATATGGATATTGTTTTACGTCCTATAGAAAAAGCGGGAGTAGATTTTTGGTGGTTAGACTGGCAGCAATGGGGAAGTACCAAGATTCCGGGAGTTAATCCTACGATTTACTTAAATTATGTCCATTATAGTGACATGGAACGCCAGAATAAAGTGCGTCCGCTTATTTTTCACCGTTGGGGAGGTCTGGGAAATCACAGATACCAAATCGGGTTTTCAGGGGATACACACGTCACTTGGGAATCATTGAATTATCAGCCCTATTTTACGGCTACTGCTGCCAACGTAGGATTCGGTTATTGGAGTCATGATATTGGAGGCCACCAGGGTGATGCAGGAACTGCTGAACTTTACACCAGATGGATTCAATGGGGTGTTTTTAGTCCGATATTCAGAACCCACGCTACAGCTGCACCTCAGCACGAAAGACGTATTTGGGCTTATCCGATCAATAATTTCCTGATCATGAGAGAAGCGTATCAAACCCGATATGCTCTGGTTCCTTATTTGTATAACGAAGCACATAATACCTATGAAACGGGTGTTTCTACGGTTCACCCAATGTATTATGATTATCCAAAAGAAGAGAATGCCTATTCTATTCCAAACCAGTATATGTTTGGCCGTGATATGATTGTTCATCCTATTACGAAGCCTATCGAAAAAGGAAATGTTTTTCTACAGCATGAAACCTGGCTTCCGGAAGGTAAATGGTATGAAACCAGTACAGGAAGCATCATAAAAGGCGGTAAAAAAGTTACAATGCCTTTCACTATAGGTGATATTCCGGTTTTTGTAAAAGAAGGAGCCATTATTCCGATGCAGTCAAAAGTAGAAAGAACGGATGAAAAACCATTGAATCCACTGATTCTTTCTTTTTATCCGGGTAGAAAAGGATCGTTGAAATTGTATGAAGACGAAGGTAACAATAACAATTTCAAGAAAAATGCTTTTAGTTTTACACCTGTGACTTCAGAGCAAACCGGAAACAAAATGAAGATTGAGATAGCTCCTGTAGAAGGATCTTTTCCCGGAATGCTGACTTCAAGAGGTTATGAACTTCGTTTTCCTTGCTCATTTCCTCCAACAGCGGTAACTGTCAACGGACAAAATATTCAGTACAGCGAAGAAGCAAAAGTGGGTAGCTGGTCTTATGCCGGAAATGATTTTGAAACACATATTTATGTACCAGAATCTCCAACGAATACAAAAGTTACTGTTGAGGTACAATTCCCGGATTACGATCAACAGCTTCTTTCAGGTAAAAAAGGACAAATCAAATACATGAAAAATTTCGAAGCATTCCGTTTATTACACAATTGGAATGACGGATTGCACAGTCCTTTTGAAATCATGTCTCTTTCACAGTTTGGCCAGAATCTGGAATACAACATTCAAGATATCAAGAAAGAAATTGATGGATTTTCAGATCGTTGGAACAGTGCACTTTTGACTATTCAGTCTGTCAGTGAAGCGGATAATGTATACAAACCATATTATAATTTGCTTAAAATCTACGGTAAAATTGCCGAAAGACCTGAATTTGCCAGTAATGCTGCCGAATTAGACTCCGATACAAAAACAAAAGTAGCGTTTGTACAAAATGGTACTGATAAAATATATTATACAACAGACGGTTCTGTTCCAACACGCGCTTCACAATTGTATACAAAAGCGTTTGAAGTTGCAGTTCCGGCACGTGTAAATGCGATTGCAGTTCCGGCAGGTTATGGATCTAATAGCTCTGTTGTTTCAAAAATATTTTATAATAAAAAGACAGGTTTAAACTATAGTTTATATAAAGGAAGATGGAATAAAATTCCCGATTTCAGTAAACTTACACCGGTTGACAAAGGATTTGCCCCTGATTTTGATCTTAAAAAAATTAAGCATGACTCCAATGATTATGGTTTAGTGTACAATGGATTCATCAACATTCCGGAAGACGGAAAATATACGTTTTATATGGCTTCTGATGATGGAAGTAAATTATATATCAATAATCAATTGATTATCGATAATGATGGTTTACACGGTTTTGACGAAAAGAAATCCGAAGTAACACTAAAGAAAGGTCTTCAGCCAATTCGTTTAGAATACTTTCAGGAAAGTTACGGCGATGGACTTTCTGTTGATTTTTCATCAGATAAAATTACCAGAACAAGTCTTTTTCCTTCTATTTGATAGTGTTATAGAACTTGTAGATTTAAATATTCAAAGTAAAAGTCACATTTAAAAAATGTGGCTTTTTTAATTTTATACTGAATTTCAGTGTGTTGCATGATAAAACTTCGGCGCTATTATTTTTTTTAAATAAAATGAAAACCAAATCCTCAATTACAGCGTAAATCATCTTATAACTTAAAACATTCATTATGAAAACTAGAAAATTTTTAGCAGCTGCAGTTTTAGCTTTGGGATTTGCATTTACATCAAACGCACAAAAAACAGTAATGGTTGGCGGAGCTGCCATGTATCCGAGTAAAAATATTATTGAAAATGCTGTAAACTCAAAAGATCATACTACATTGGTTGCAGCGGTAAAAGCGGCGGGATTAGTAGAAACACTACAAAGTAAAGGACCATTCACCGTTTTTGCTCCAACAAATGCAGCGTTTGATAAATTACCAAAAGGAACGGTAGAAACTTTATTAAAACCTGAAAACAAAAAGAAACTTCAAACCATCCTGACTTATCACGTTGTTGCAGGAAAAATGAACGCTTCTGACATTGCAAAAGCAATAAAAATGGGTAAAGGAAAAGCAACGCTTAAAACTGTGAGCGACGGAACTTTGACTGCCTGGATGGACGGAAAAGATTTATATATTTCTGACGAAAGTGGAAACAAATCTAAAGTTACAATTGCTGATGTCAATCAGTCAAACGGTGTAATACATGTAGTGGATACTGTATTGTTACCAAAAATGTAAAATCAAAAATAAGGTTAATTGATTTTTTATAAGTGTTTTAAAGTCCCGGTTTTATTGTATTAATAAACCGGGACTTTTAAAATTATATCTTCTTCACGTATTGCGTAATAATGACAATTTGCTGACCATCGACTTTCCCTTCAATATATTCAGCGTTTTCATGGTCCAGACGGATGTTACGAACAGCAGTTCCTTGTTTGGCTACCATGCTTGAACCTTTTACTTTCAAATCTTTAATCAATACTACCGAATCCCCATGTTGTAAAATAACACCATTACTATCACGATGAACCAGTTTATTTTCGTCATCTTCGCCTTCGCCCGTAGCTTGTGCCCATGCCAGAGTATCTTCGTCTAAATACATCATGTCAAGTAGTTCCTGAGGCCAGCCGGCAGCACGCATACGGCTTAACATTCTCCAGGCAACAACCTGTACGGCAACATTTTCATTCCACATACTGTCATTCAGGCATCTCCAGTGATTTAAATCTACATTGTCCGGATTTTCAATTTGGTCAATACAGGTAGTACATGCTAATATACTTTCGTCGATTCCTCCTTTTTGAGTGGGTAAAACCTGATATGCTTTTAGGTTTTCTTCAGCGCCGCAAAGTTCACATTTAGATCCGCTGCGTTTATTTAATTCTCTTTCGATGCTCATGGTTTGATTTTTATTTGAGGTGGCGAAATTAGTTTTAATTTGATTCGCCTACAAATTTATATTTTGGGTTTGTAAATCCTGAAATTGAAAATACTTTTATTTGTTTTTTGAAGCAGAAATTCCATTATTTCAAGACCATTTGTCCCGCTATCCGCTTGTATCTTTTTCTGTTTAAAGAAACCAGAAAAAGGATACCGCTTCTATCGCGGCTAAATTAGAAATTTTGATTTTCATATGATATTTAGTTGTTATAAATCTTTCTTCACCCTCACCGCATCCGGAACCAGCATTTCATATTCACCTCCGTGGCGTAATACATCACGAACAATACTCGAACTGATGAACGAAGTACCTGCAGCAGTTAATAAAAACACCGTTTCAATTTTAGAAAGCTTTCTGTTGGTGTGAGCAATCGCTTTTTCGAATTCGAAATCAGCCGGGTTACGCAGGCCTCGTAAAATAAAGTTGGCTTTTAGTTTTTTTGCCAGATCAATAGTCAGGCCTTCGTAAGTAATAACCGAAACTTTAGGTTCATCTTTGAAAGTTTCTTCGATAAAGCGCTTTCTTTCTTCAAGAGAAAACATATATTTTTTTTCGGCATTAACTCCAATAGCGATTATGATCTCATCAAACAAAGGAATTCCTCTTTTGATAATATCTTCATGTCCAAGAGTAATAGGATCAAAAGATCCCGGAAATATAGCTTTTTTCATTTTTTAAGTTCAGGTTTAATTCAAATGCGGATCTAGGAGATTGATATTAATATTGACATTGAATTTGATTTTTGAATTTGATTTTTGTCAGCTAACTCTTTTTGTATTTATAGCTTCAACCCATTCTTCTTTTTGACAGACCTTGCATTTTGCAGTTCCTGCTTTTTGCTCTTGCGTATGCCCACAAAAAGTGCAGGAATAAGTACCGTCAGCGGGAATAATTTTGTTTTTTTTATTAAACAAGGCTGGTAAAATCGGTAATCCATATCCAACTTTTTCATCTTCGTAATAAAAGATACTTACTTCACCGCTTGGTTCTATAAATGCATGTTTTACCTGTCCTAAATGTTCAACAGAATTTACACGGAGCTCAGAGAAAAATTCATCCTGTGCCAAAGTCTCTTTTTTGAAACTGGTTACAGAAAATTTTCCGTCATTAATAAGGCATTCCGTTTTGCCTTCAATAAATTCTTCAAATTTTTTGCTTTTTCCGGTCAGCCAGGTTACAGCCCGGTATAAAATCATAATAACAGCAAAAACGATAATAGCCGGTACAATCCCGACATCTTCATAGAACATTGGATCTCCGGCTGCAGAACCTAAAGCAATAATGATTACGGTTTCGAATATTGAAAGTTGTTTTACGCCACGTTTTCCGGCAAGTTTCATCGTTAACAGTAAAATGATGAACATCACGCTGGAACGAAATATTACTTCCAGAAGGAATACTACGGGTAATTCGTTAAATAACAATCTGTCCCATTCAAATATTTCTTTCATTTCTTTTGAAGTTGCTAAGGTTCTGAGATTCTAAGTTACTAAGTTTGCTCCAGATTAAAATTATTTATTTTCTTCTTATTTTTATTATTTCATCATCTCTATAAAGCTTTAAAAGCTCTTTTCTAGAGTAACTGGATTTTCGGCTTGTAAAATTTTCAGGTTTGTCTAAATCGTCAATTTCATATGACATATAAGCATCAAAATTATTATGGGTTGTATAAATGCTGTCTTTGGTTACTTTGTCAATTCTCATATTCGAATAATAACCGTTAGAAAACTTTAAATTATAAATATCGCCCTCAATTGGATTTTGTATTAGAATACTGGTTTCTTCTTTTTCTTTAAAATAATTACTGACTGAAAAAATAATAAATCCAGCTAAAATAATTGAACCCAAGTACATCCAAGGTGTAGCACCTAATTTTTCATTTCTGAGTTTTAGCTGAATTTTTTCAGGCAGATCTTCATAATCAAATTTTTCTTTACAATGATCACAATCAATAAATACAAGTCTTCCAACAGGAAATAAAGGAATTAAAGTAAGATGTGTATATCTTCGATAAATACTAAAATGTAATGTGCTTTCTTCGTTACATTTTGGACATTTTTCATTTGAAATTATTCCGTTTTTTATGTTTGAATCCCTTGTTCCAACTAAAACTATCATAAATTAATGTGTAACATTTCACTAAAAAACAAGGTGCTGAAATCTAAAATCTCAGCACCTCAGTATTCTGACAAGTTTATGGTAAAGCCAGCTCAATAGCATTTGTAAATAAATCTTCCAGCGAAATTCCGGCTGCTTTGGCTTGTTGCGGAATCAGACTTTCGGTTGTTAATCCCGGAATGGTGTTCATTTCCAGCATGTGCGGTTCGTTGTTTACGATAATGAATTCGCTTCTTGAGAACCCTTTCATTTTTAATACTTCGTAAGCACGTTTGGCGATTTCGCCTATTTTTTGTGTCAGTTCATCAGAAATTCTGGCTGGGGTAATTTCCTGTGATTTTCCTTCGTATTTGGCTTCGTAATCAAAGAAATCATTGTCTGATACAATTTCAGTGATAGGTAAAACGATAATTTCGCCTTTGTAATTGATTACCCCAACTGAAACTTCAGTTCCATCGAGGAAACTTTCGATGATAATTTCGTTGTCTTCTTTATAAGCTACTTCAATGGCGATTGGCAATTCGGCTTCGGTTTTTACTTTTGAGATTCCGAAACTTGAACCGGCTTTGTTTGGTTTTACGAAGCAAGGCAAACCTACTTTTTTAACGATTTCGGCTGTATTGATTTTGTCTCCTTTGTTCAGGTAATAAGAAATCGCTGTTTTGATTCCGTATGGTTTTAAAACTGATAATAAATCACGTTTATTGAACGTCACGGCAGCCTGATAATAATCGCAGGAAGTCTGCGGGATTCCAAGCAATTCGAAATATGCCTGCATTAATCCGTCTTCTCCCGGGGAACCGTGAATGGCATTGAAAACACAGTCAAATTTGATTTTCTCGCCGTTTACGGTTACAGAGAAATCGTTTCTGTCAATCGGGAATTCAGCATCATTTTCGTCAACATAAACCCATTTTTCTTTGAAAATGTGAATTCGGAATCCGTTGTATTTTCTTTGGTCAAGGTATTGTTTTACAACGTTTCCGCTGATTAGAGAGATTTTGTATTCGCTTGAATATCCGCCCATGATAATGGCTATGTTTTTCATTTTGTGTATGGTTTGTTTAAAGTTTTTTTGTTTCAGGTTTCATGTTTTTTGCCACGAATTTCACGAATTTCACTATTTTTTTCTCAATCTTGTCATCTCGACGTAAGGAGAAATCACTGAGGGAGAGCAACGTACTGAATGATTCAGCAAATGTTAGCTGCTAGTGTGATTTCTCCTCCGTCGAAATGACAAAAAAAGAACGTTCTTTTGAAAATGACTGCCCTAGCCCCGATAGAGCCGGTATCCTTTTTGACCGCTTTTTTGCGGACAAAAAGATATAGGCGAAAGCGGGAAAAAGCTCCTTAAAATTGAAATTCCAAATTTTAAAATTCCAAATTCCAATAATCTTTGTCTTCAGCATTTATAACATGACGTTACTTTCTTGCTTAAAACAAAATTATCATTTTTTTTGAAACGAAATAGCTTTATCTTTGCGTTCATCTAAAAATAAATTTATGAGTTTACGTAAGTATTTAACGAGCCGTGTGTTTTTTTTACAAATGTTGGGTGCGGCTGCTATTATTGCCGTTTTAGGTTATTTGTTTATGCATTGGCTGACGTTTACAACGGACCACGGACATGAAATTGCGGTTCCGAATTTAGCTAAACTGACGGAAGAACAGGTAGAAGAAAAACTGGATGAGCTGGATCTGGATTATGTGCTTTTGGATAGTGTTGATTACAGAAGTGAATATCCTAAGTTTAGTGTCGTGGAGCAGGATCCGCTGCCGGGAACGATGGTAAAAGTAGGACGAAAAATATATATTAAAATTAATGCATCAGGATTTTCGTCTGTTAAAATCCCCGATTTAATTGATAAAACATATCGTGAAGCCGTTCCAACGTTGAAAGCGTTAGGGCTTCAGGAAGGAACGATTACTTATATTCCGAACCTTGGAAAAGATATGGTTTTGGAGCTCCGATATAAAGGCAGAAACCTGAAACCGGGTGACCGCGTATTGAAAGCATCTAAAATTGATTTGGTTTTAGGTGACGGAAAAGCAAGTTATGTAGATGAAAGTGAGGCTGTAGACAGTACTGCTGCGCCAATTGAAGAAACCCCGGCTGATGAACAATAATAATGAAGAAAATTTAGATCTGGAAGACGAGTTATTCGAACATTACAGATTTGAAGTCCCAAAAGGTCAGGCGTTTTTGCGTATTGACAAATATTTGATGTATTTGATTCCGAATGCCACGCGAAATAAAATTCAGAATGCGGCCACTAACGGAAACATTTTTGTGAATGATATTCCGGTAAAATCAAATTATAAAGTAAAACCTTTTGATGTGATAACGGTAATGTTGTCGCATCCGCCGTTTGAGAATAGGGTAGATCCGGAGGATATTCCGCTGGATATCGTTTATGAAGACAATGCGCTTTTGCTTATCAATAAACCACCCGGACTGGTAGTGCATCCGGGACATGGTAATTATACCGGAACTTTGGTGAATGCTTTGGCTTTTCATTTTGAAAATTTACCAATGAACAGCAGTGAACGTCCTGGTCTGGTTCACCGAATTGATAAAGATACATCCGGACTTTTGATTATTGCCAAAACGGAAACGGCTATGACGCATCTGGCCAAACAATTTGAAGCTAAAACTACAGAGCGTGAGTATGTTGCGCTGGTTTGGGGAAATGTTGCAGCAGATAGTGGAACAATCGAAGGAAACTTGGCGAGACACTTAAAAGACCGCATGCAAATGGCCGTTTTTGCTGATCCTGAAATCGGGAAACCTGCCATCACTCATTATAAAGTTTTGGAGCGTTTTGGTTATGTTACTTTAATTTCCTGTAAACTGGAAACAGGAAGGACGCACCAGATTCGCGCGCATATGAAGCACATTGGACATCCGTTGTTTAATGATGAACGTTACGGAGGTCATTTGATTTTAAAAGGGACTACATTCACAAAATACAAGCAGTTTATAGAAAATTGTTTTAAAGCTTTGCCACGTCAGGCACTGCATGCTAAAACACTTGGATTTGTTCATCCGAATACAGGTGAAATGATGCGTTTTGATACTGAATTACCTCAGGATTTCCAGGATTGTATTGAAAAATGGCGTAATTATGTGAAATCGCATAATACTGAAGATGAGGAATAATAATTTGATAATGAGATAATTTGTCAATTAGATAATTTTTGAACATACTTAAAGCTCCTGATGGAGCTTTTTATTTTTAATACTTTTTAATTCTCTTTGTGGGAATTTTGAAATCGAAAAATCGATCAAGTATAAAAATCCAATTGCCTAAAAGACTAAGTTTGTAGAATAGTAAATACTGCATATGAAAAACAATTTCGATCTAAGAACGGTAAATGTTACCCGTTACATCACGCCTTTGCGCGAGGGAGGTTCTTTGCCTGCTTTGGCAGAAGCTGACGACGATTTTAAATATGTACTGAAATTTAAAGGTGCCGGACATGGTGTAAAAGCTTTGATTGCCGAACTGGTTGGCGGACAAATTGCCAAAGCCTTAAAACTACAGCTACCGGAATTGGTTTTCGCTAATCTCGATGAAGCTTTTGGGCGCACTGAAGCCGATGAAGAAATTCAGGATTTACTGCAGGGAAGCCAGGGATTAAACCTGGCACTTCATTTTTTATCAGGCTCCATAACTTTTGATCCGGTGGTGACAACCGTTGACGATAAACAGGCCTCGCAGATTGTATGGCTGGACGCTTATATAACCAATGTTGACCGGACTTTTAAAAACACCAATATGCTGATCTGGCATAAAGAATTATGGCTCATTGATCACGGTGCGTGCTTATACTTTCATCATTCCTGGAACAACTGGGAACAGCATGCCAAAAGCCCGTTTGCGTTAATAAAAGATCATGTATTACTCCCGCAGGCATCCCTTTTAAAAGAAGTCGATGCCGAATTTAAAGCGATTTTGACACCCGAAATTTTAGAAGAAATTGTCAATACAATTCCGCTCGAATGGCTGCAATGGGAGGACACAGATGAAACTCCTGAAGCCTTGCGAAACGTGTATTTACAGTTTTTGCAGACCCGATTAAACCATTCTGAAATTTTTGTAAATCAGGCTCAAAATGCAAGATAGTCACTTATACGAATATGCTGTAATTCGGGTTGTACCAAGGGTAGAACGCGAAGAATTCCTGAATATCGGAATCATTTTGTTTTGCAAAAAAGCGAAATTTATAAAAGTATTATCGCATATCGACGATGTGAAAATACAGGCTCTTTCGAACGATTTTGATCTGGACCAGCTGCACTGCAATGTAGCAGCCATTAAGAAAATTGCCAGTGGTGACAAAGATGGCGGCCCAATTGGTGAAATGGATATTCCGTCACGCTTTCGATGGCTGACCGCTATTCGAAGCTCTGCTATTCAGACTTCCAGACCGCACCCGGGTTTGTGTGATGATTTGGAGAAAACAATTCAGCGGTTGTTTGAAGAGTTGGTGCTTTGAAAAGAGGTGCTAAGCTTCTAAGTTACTAAGATATTAAGGTTTTTTAGCTTTAAAAGACTCTCGCAAAGTCGCAGAGTTGCACAGATTTTATTTTTCATTCAGTCTTTTTCAGCCTTTTGTTATTTCGACGTAAGGAGAAACCACTGAGGGTGAGCAACGCACTGTTGTCGAATTTCTAGTGTGATTCCTCGTTCCTCGGAATGACAAACTATGTGGTTACTTTGTCTTAAGTTTAAAAAAAGCTTAGCGAACCTTTTCGATAAAAAAATCAATGTTTTCTCCGAAAAAGTCTGGGCGATTTTGGCTATTCAAAGCTATCTTTTAATTAATTTATTCATTTGGGTCAACTGTTGCTTTATTTGAGTTAATATTTGATATCGAAATAATATAACTTGTCAAAAATAAATAATCCAAATTTAGATTACAGAATGCACTCAAAACACCTATTCATTTTTATTATTTTATTTTCAATCAAAGTAAATTCCCAAATTTTAGAGCCTATTTTAGACCCTAGTAAAAATTTTCGCGCAGCAGATTCGCTGTTGAAAGAACCTAGCTTCTCGGTTCACAGAGACAATTATTTTTTGACAGGAATACCAGTCAATACACATGTTACCAGTGATAATGCAGATGTAAAATACCAGGTAAGTTTTAAGCTTAGATTGAATTCAAAACCTCTGTGGGGTGGTTTTTTTCCTTATTTGATGTACACACAAAAAGCTTTTTGGGATATTTATGCCAATTCAAAACCATTTTCAGAAATTAATTTTAATCCGGGTGTAGCTCTTGTCCGTCCTTTTTATTTGAAAGGCGGAAGGCTCACGTATGGGGCAATCTCAATGGAACATGAATCAAATGGCAGGGATTCTATTTATTCAAGAACCTGGAACATGCTTGCTTTCTCTTTAAAATCACAGATTTCACCACGTTGGGTAGTGGGTTTGAGAGGATGGATTCCTCTTGTGGATAAGGAAGATAATCCCGGACTTACAAAATATGTGGGATATGGCGAAGCGAGTGCCACTTATCAGATACTACCCGGACGATGGAGCGCCGACATTCTTTTCAGAAAAGGAAGCGGTCTTATCAATTATGGGTCTTTACAGACACAGCTAAACTGGCGACCATACAGAAACGAAAATTATTATCTCACCCTGCAATGGTTTGTAGGTTATACAGAAAATTTAATCTACTATCAGGAGCATAGAAGCATGTTGCGTCTTGGATTTACGATAAAGCCGGAGAATATGGGGATTTTTTAAGGTAAAGCAGTATTGTGTTTTATAATATGAACTTTGCTACTTGGAATATTTTCAGAGCAATTTTTTTAAATGAACTTAGATCACTTATATGGTGAAAAAATTCTAAAGTTTTTTCTCCAAATAAATAAACTCCAAAGGCTCATCAGAAACCGTAACATGAATACCACTCTCAGGAAAAGCCTCACGTTCGCCCGTATCTACATATCCATGACGCTTGTACCAGGCAATGAGCTCTTCCCGAACCGAAATAACTGTCATAATAATAGAAGATAGTCTTAATGTCTTTGCATGGTTTTCGGCTTCTGCCAAAAGCTTTTTCCCGATGCCGCTGTTTTGAAGTTCAGGTGAAACCGTCAGCATTCCTAAATACAATTGATGCTCTTTTTCCACCAATAAAACCGAACCTATAATGGCATTGTTCTCAGTGTATTTCAGAATCGTGTTTTTGGGATCCTGAAAGATTTCAGTCATTTCTTCTTTGTCGGTTCTTTTTCCTTCCAGTAGATGCGCTTCGGTTGTCCAGCCTTTTTTGGAAGATTCACCTCTGTAAGCTGAGTTGATCAGGGTTACTAATGCGGAAATATCTTCTAGTGATGCTTTTGTAATCATTTTTGTGAAATGTTAGATGTGAAATGTAAAGTTGAATTCAATAAAAAAGCAAAATTACAATTTGATGAAGAATCAAAGAGAATGTATTTTAAATTTATGTAAGCGGATATGTAAAGAAAATTCTTAAAATTTACATCTAAAGAATGTTTTGAAAGCATATTTGCTCAAAAAAACGACTGAAGTTTATTTCAGTCGTTTTTATGTGGTGATAATTAAAATTTGTTACACAAAAAAGCTTTCAACTCCTTATGAGTTCCAATATCTTCACAGCGAGTTTCTTGAACTAACAAGGCTAAATTTAATTTCGAGACTTCATTGCGATGTCTTTCATAATTACTTGATAACAACCAATTACAATTCCTTTGATCGGTTTTGAAGTAGTAATTCCGCCATTATCCCTCAAAGCCCCACGCACTCTTTGAGAATAAACAATCTGACCGAGATTTAAATCATAAACTTCTAATTGAATAATATAATAATTCGAATTTTTTCCATAATAATACTGATCAACTGTAAAATTGTCAATATATTTTCCAGCAATAGAATTCAGAGAACGGCTATTCTCATTATGATATTTAATATTTATAAAATAATCATAATTTGTTCCTTTTTTTAAATCTAAAATTACAGATTTACTTGGATTTAAAGGAATTTTATTTGCAATTAAAAGCGAATTATCATTTAATGAATTTACCAATCTATTATTCAAATACTTTGAAAAGTCTTTAACAACTATTTGTGTCAGTTTCTCCTTAATACTATAATCTGCATCTATATTTCCTAAAAGCCATTTTCCATTTGAAAAATCAATTCCAGTTGTTTGAGTTGGGATCTCTTTTTGATAAACTCCACGGCTGCACGATGAAAAATAAATATTAAGGGATAACAACAGAGGAAATAGAATGTTTTTTTTCATTATACATGTTTTATTTTTTTATAAAACTACGAAAACAATAAAATAATCTTGTAAAAAATAAACTAATAATTTTCTTAGCTCATTTGATCATTTTATTCGCCCTAATTGCTAATAATAAATACTTGCGTGACCAGGTTTAATTTCAGGAAACATTTATTTTAAGCATAATCTTGACTGATTTTGCTAATGAATGGACGAAATGGTTAATGTTAAGATTTAAACATAAATCATCATGTCAATCTTTGCGTTCACTAACCTGACGCTCGCGCTAGCTGGAAGAACTTATATGGTGAGTTGTTGAAAATTTGAAACAATACTTAAGTATTAATACTTATTTTTTTTTTAAAAACCTGCGTTTTGGCAGTTTTTATTCCAATTTTAGCTTTTATTTTTGCTTTATAAATAAGTAAAATACTTAGATTTAAGTTTGATACTTAGAAAATAAACAGTACTAAACGATTAATTTTTTTTGATATGAGTTCAATTTCAACAAATCAACCGCTTTCAAGTTTAAACATTTTTAGTGGCAAAGGAGTTCAGATGCGTACCTTCCATATTACATGGTTAGCATTTTTCTTTTGCTTTTTTGCATGGTTTGGTATGGCATCACTTATGCCGATCGCCAAAGAGCAATTGCATCTGACAAAAGACCAATTGGGTAATATTCAGATTGCATCTGTATCGGCAACTATTATCGCCAGATTATTAATAGGCCGATTGGTTGATAAATTTGGACCAAGAATAATTTATACATGGTTATTACTGATTTGCTCCGTACCAGTATTACTGATTGGTATTTCACAATCATATGAGAGTTTCCTGTTTTTTAGATTGGCTATCGGAGTTATTGGAGCTTCTTTTGTGATCACACAGTTTCATACTTCAGTAATGTTTGCCCCATCCATTAAAGGAACTGCCAATGCTACAGCAGGAGGATTCGGTAATGCAGGTGCCGGTTTAGCTAATATTACGATGCCTCTTATTGCAGCCGGATTTGTAGGATTAGGAGTGTGTACTAAAGAAGACAGCTGGAGATATGCCATGATTGTTCCCGGAGTACTATTATTGGTTTTTGCTTTTTTATATTTCAGATTTACCAAAGATTTGCCAAATGGTAATTATAAAGAACTTGGAATAGAAACAGCCAATAAAGAAAACACTTTTATGCTGGCTGTAAAAGACTACCGTACCTGGGTTTTGACCATTGCTTATGCAGCTTGTTTTGGCGTTGAAATCACGATTGATAATTTTGCCCCGATTTATTTTACCGATACTTTTGGTGCTAGTTTGAAAACAGCAGGAATCTGCGCAGGTATTTTTGGATTAATCAATCTTTTTGCAAGACCATTAGGCGGAATCGTTGCTGACAAAGTAGGTAAGAGATATGGTTTTTCGGGAAAAAATTTATTGCTTGCATTACTGCTTCTTATAGAAGGTGTAGGTGTTATTTTCTTTGGAATGACAAATCAATTAGGACTTGCAATCTTTTTAATGTTCTTGTTTGGAATGAGTTTAAAAATGGCAAATGGAGCAACTTATAGTCTTGTACCCTTCGTAAATCCAAAAGCGGTAGGCAGTGTTGCCGGAATTGTAGGAGCAGGCGGAAATATAGGCGCGATGTTGATTGCTTTCCTGTTCAAAGCTAAAGCAGTTAAATTTACTAAAGATGTGATTGACGAAAGCGGAGTATCACAAACCAAAGATTTGATTGATTATACAAGTGCATTTTATGTATTGGGAATCATTATTCTGGCAACAGGATTTGTAGTTTTGGCTATAAAACTTTTAGTTAAAGATAAAGAAGAAGAGAAATTATCTGCAGCTGTAAATTTAGCGTACCAAACAGTAAAATCTTAAATCTGCAAAAACAAAATAGTATCTGTTTTTGTTTAAAAAGAAAGTTTGTCGATGAAGACAGCCTTTCTTTTTTGCAATTTTTATAGTAAGATTAATCAGATCGCTTGTCTTTGCGAGAACGGATTGCACCCGAGCGAATAGCTAACTGACGGAGTAAATTCTCGTTATCGGCTGCGTTCCTGTCAATGACGCTTTTTAAACATTCCAATAATCCTCAAACTTGTCATTCCGACGTAGGAGGAATCTCCGCAAGTAATTCCGCAATCAAAGTCTCCAATCTTTGTAGAGTTTCTAACGAAGATTCTTCGTTCCTCAGAATGACAAACTGTACGTAAAACATAATGAATTCAATCCAATTCGTTGCGTTCACGAGCGGGACGCTTGCGCCAGCCTGCGAGACTTGG
Source organism: Flavobacterium flavigenum (assembly GCF_027111255.2). NCBI lineage: Bacteria > Pseudomonadati > Bacteroidota > Flavobacteriia > Flavobacteriales > Flavobacteriaceae > Flavobacterium > Flavobacterium flavigenum. The sequence goes on from NZ_CP114285.2 coordinate 4,934,916, forward strand.
TAAATAACAACTTATATGAATTATGAAAATTGTATCTTACAAAAGCAGCTTTGTTTTTTTACAAAAACCTGTTTTCGTTTAAGAATTTTAAATATCTTTGAAATATGAGCACACTAACAAAACCAAAACATATCGGCAGAAATATAAGCCGTATCAGAGAGCTTAAAGATATGAAACAGGAAGCACTGGCGCAGGCTTTAGGAATGAGCCAGCAGGCAGTTTCTGTTATTGAAAACAGCGAAACGGTAGACGAACAAAAACTAATTGAGGTTGCAAAAGCTCTTGAAGTTTCAGTCGAAGCAATTGAAAACTTTTCAGATGAAGGTTTTATCAATTACTTTAATAGTTTTCATGATAATGTTGTTACTACAGGAAGTATTTTTGCAACGAATTGTACTTTTAATGCTTTAGATAAAGTAGTTGAACTTTACGAACGTTTGGTGCAGGCTGAAAAAGATAAAGTTGAATATTTAGAGAAATTATTAAACGGGAAATGAACTTTTTTTGAAAGATATATTGAAATGAGAAGAGATCTGTAAGGTCTCTTTTTTTGTTTAAGAGCGAGACTCTCAGTGGCTGATGCGAGTGTCCCAATGGTGTATATTCAAACTGTAACCTGCATTTTTTTGATATCAAAAAGTAAAAAAAGTTAATTTCCAGATTCGGAGTCTTCGATAAGAATTATATTGTTATTATTAATTTCTGTAATTTGTTCAACGAATATGCTCTTTATTTTTTTATTCAAATCTCTCATATTATTAAATTCATTAACATTAATTTTTTTGACAAGTAAATTATGAAGATTTGTATTTAATTTAAGTTTAAAGTTTTCTTCATATTTTTTAATGATTTCATTAAATCTAAAATTGATGAATTGAAGCTTATCTGAATTATTTAATAAATTGAATTGACCTTTATAATCGAATCTGGATCGTAATTCAGGAGATATTCTTTCTTTAAAATTATCCTTTGAGATATTAGAAGTAAATACAATTATATATCCATTTACATCAATTTCTTCGCCTAATGAATTTGTTAACTTACCACTTTCTAAAACATCTAAAAAATAATTAAACACTGCAGAATTAGATTTCTCAAATTCATCAATTAAGATTAGGCCAATATCTGATTTTTCAACTCTAGCAAAAAGCTCTCCCCCTTCACTTCCTATATATCCTCTAGGACTTCCTATTAGTGAGTTTAGAGCGTCATTACTACTGTAATTTCCAAAATTAATTTTAGCAAGTTTTTTTTGACTATTAAGAGATTTGTGTATTACTCTTGCAACTTCAGTTTTCCCTACACCAGAGTCACCCATCAAAAACAATGACAAAACTTTATTTTCTCCTAATTTATTGAATACTCTGAAATTTTTAATTAGTTCTTCAAATTCATCTTTAAATTTATCATGTCCGTATAGTTTATTCCGAAAAAGATCTGTAAACTTATCAATTTCAAAATCAGATAAATCAATAATGCGTTTGATTTTTAAAGTTTTTTCATCTGTTTTTTCGTCTATTTCGATTTCTTCATTAATAATTTCTAAATCTTCAAAACTATCAAAACAATATCTTAACTCGTGAGACAAAATATCTTTATATTTTTTGTCTGAAATAAATATTGTATCATCTTCAAAATATGGAAAGAGTTGCTCAAAGGTTATTTGTAAACTGTCAGAATTATTAAAAGAATTAGCAATTGACGAAATATCAATTATATGTTTATCCGTGTCCAATAGTGATATTTTTTCTTCAGATAAATAATATGTAATACTTTTAATTTCAAGACCTTCATTTTCAATTGAATTTTTATATGTCCTAAAATTCTTTTTTTCAATAAACAACAATATTTTCACCATTAGATTGTTTTTTTAATAGGATTATTTATATTCTGAATTATAGCTAAAAGATCAATATAATGGTAATCTTTTACATCAACATTACTAGAATCTCTCACAAATAAATTGTTCGCTATATTATTTTCTTGATACTGGCTATCATTAATTTCTGCTGATGTTGAATTTTGATTTTGACTGTTACCAAGTTCTGTAAAGAACTCAAAAGAATTTTTTAAGGCTTCTATTTTTATTTTTCCCTTATATAGTCCAACTAAAGATACTTTTCCTATTGACAAATCATCAACACTGTAAGAACTTTCAAATTCGCTTTCAAATGTTAATGGAATTTTTATTAAAATATTATCATTTAGGTCTTCAATAGATCCTTTCATTCTATATGAATAATCCTTAAACATAGAATTAAAAAGGTTGTTGATATCTATGCCGTCAGCACCTGGAATAGCCATTCCTTTTAAAGAACCATTAGTAAATAGCTTGACAGTTCTAAGTTCTTTTTCATTGTCTAATGAAAGATTGACATTGTTAATTTTTATAAGTTCTCCTTCTTCAATATTTGTGAAATCAGAAATAGATTTACTTTTTTCAATAATTTCATTTAAAATGATTGATTTTGTAGTTTTTATTTCAAAAGTTTCTAAAACTTTTTGAGAATCTGATTTCGAGTTTTTTTTACCGATTTCTCCTTCAGTATTGAAAATATTTAGAAATTTCATTCCTAGTTTGCCTCTATAATCAATATCGTTTTCAGTATTATTCTCTAAATGATATTCACCTCCTATTTTAATGATATTACTAAGCATCATTTTTATTTCATATACTTTAGGAAAATTTATGTAATAGATATTAAAAATCATTTTTCACTTTTTTAAATTATAATTTATTTTTGAATTGCATTCGTTTTATAAAATACAATAATCAAACATAAGGAAGTTATTTGAAATATAAAAGCCACAAAATTACAAGAAAAACCTAGTAATATGTGGCTGTAAATTTTATAGTTAGAATTTTACTATCCCAAGAAAGCTTTCAACTCCTCATAAGTCCCAATCTTCACACTAACTTTCTCCTCATTGATAACACTCTCAATCTGTGTTGGAATCGGAAGTGTAATCCCTAAAGCAGGTTCAACCACATCTAAGAATTTAATTGGGTGAGCCGTTTCTAAGAAAATACCAATGGCGTTAGGAAATTTTTTAAGTTCTTTTTTTAAACCTAAATACCCAACCGCACCGTGAGGTTCTGCGATGTAACCGTTGGTGTTATAAATTTTCTTTAGAGCTTCAAGGGTTTGTTCATCGGTATAGCTATAAGAAGAGAAGTCTTTTTCGAAAGCCTTTAAATCATTATTATATAATTCCTGAATTCTAATAAAGTTACTTGGGTTTCCAACATCCATGGCGTTAGAAATGGTTGCTTTAGAAGGTTTCGGGTCGTACTTTCCGTTTTCTAAGAACCTTGGTACGGTGTCGTTTACATTTGTAGACGCTACAAAATGTTCAATTGGTAAACCTAATTTCTTTGCCATAATTCCGGCACAGATATTCCCGAAGTTCCCGCTTGGGCAGGAGAAAACTAAAGGTTTGTTTTGGCTCTTCAATGCTTTGTAAGCAAAGAAGAAATAAAACATTTGTGGCAGCCAGCGTGCAATATTAATAGAATTCGCAGAAGTCAGGTTTTTGTGCGCTAAAGTTTCATCCAAAAATGCTTTTTTCACCATATCCTGGCAATCGTCAAAAACACCGTCAACTTCCAAAGCTTTAATGTTTTGCCCTAAAGTAGTCAATTGTTTTTCCTGAATATCACTCACTTTTCCGGATGGATATAAAATGACAACATCAACACCGTCAACGCCTAAAAATCCGCTTGCAACCGCTCCGCCGGTGTCTCCCGAAGTCGCTACTAAAACAGTATTTTTAGCATCTTTTTTGTCTTTATTGAAATAGCCCAGACAACGTGACATAAATCGTGCTCCAACGTCTTTAAAAGCCATTGTCGGCCCATGGAATAATTCTAATGAATAAATTCCGTCTTCAACTTTCACTACCGGAAAATCAAAAACCAGAGTATCGGCAATGATTTCTTTTAGTTTTGCTTCAGGGATTTCATCGCCCACAAATTGTTTGATCGCTTCAAAAGCAATTTCTTCGTGGCTTAAACTTTCGATTTTATCAAAAAAAGATGGGTCTAAAGGCGTAATGTTCTCCGGGAAATATAATCCTTTATCACTCGCTAATCCTTGTATTACTGCTTCCTGAAACGAAACTTTTGGGGCATTATGGTTTAAACTGTAGTATTTCATTTTATTTTAGATTTTAGATTTTAGACTTTAGATTTTTGAAATGCAAATTCCAAATTTTCTAAATTTCCAAATTCCAATAATTTATATTTTTTATTTCATGTTAGTTTTGTCAGGCTGAGCGGAGTCGAAGCCCCACACAGTAAATCCGCTAAGTTTGTCATTCCGACAGAGGAGGAATCTCCGCAAGTAACTCCGCAACGAGAATCAAATCTTTGTCGAGTTTCTAGCGGAGATTTCTCGTTCCTCGAAATGACAAATCGGATGTGCCATACTTTGCGGGGCTTCGACTCCGCTCAGCCTGACAAACTGTATCTTAATACTTAATTCTTCGTACTTAATACATTTTACAATTCACATTTTACATTTTACAAAACGCGAACTCCATCCGGATTAATTTTCGAAACATGAATCTCATACGGTAAATTCATTTTCTCGTAAACCTCGCTCATGGCTTTTGCGATTTGGTCTGCGGTGTTTTTTCCTCTGCTTAAAGCGAAAATAGACGGACCAGAACCTGAAATTCCGGAACCTAAAGCGCCGTTTTCATAAGCCGTTTGTTTGATTAGATCAAATCCCGGAATCAAAACACTTCTTAATGGTTCTACGATTTCGTCATGAAGCGAACGTCCGATCAATTCGTAATCTTTGGTATAAAGACCGGCAACTAATCCGCCTACATTTCCCCATTGCATAATGGCGCTTTTTAGGGAAACGGTTTGTTTTAGTACCGAACGTGCATCAGAAGTTTTCAATTCGATTTGAGGATGAACAACCGTTGCAAACAATTCTTCCGGACTGTCAATTCTGATAATATCAAGCGGAGCGTAACTTCTTACTAAAGTAAATCCGCCTAAAAGGGCAGGAGCAACGTTGTCGGCGTGAGCGTTTCCGCTTGCCAGTTTTTCACCCTGCATGGCAAACTGCACCAAATCTTTTCTGGAATACGGTCTTCCAAGTAATTCGTTGATTCCGAAAACCGCTCCGGCAGAACTGGCAGCACTGCTTCCGATTCCGCTTCCGGCTTTGATGTTTTTGTAAATTTCAATTTCGAAACCAAAATCCAGTTCGTCCAAAGTGGCTAACATCGCCAAAGCTGCTACACCCGAAACATTTTTCTCTGTTTCCAAAGGCAAATCAGCCCCCACGATTTTAGTAATTCGAACACCTTTCTGATCTGATTTTCGAACGATCATTTCGTCACCCGCATTGTCTAAGCAAAGTCCAAGCACGTCAAATCCGCACGAAAGATTTGCAATTGTAGCTGGGCAAAAAAGTTTAATCTGAGTCATAAAGTTTTAAAGTCTTAAAGTCAAAAGTCTTGTAAAATGTCATAAATCAAAAGTGAGTACTTTACGACTTTATGACATTCGACTTTCAGACTAAATTATATATTTCCAATTCTAATCACATCCGCAAAAATCCCTGAAGCCGTAACAGCTGCACCGGCTCCGGCACCTTTGATCAATAAAGGCTGATCTACGTAACGATCGGTGTAGAACAATACGATATTGTCTTTTCCTTCCAGATTGTAAAAAGGATGATCTTTTGGAATAAATTGCAAACCTACGCTTGCTTTTCCGTTTTCGAATTGCGCTACATATTTCAATCTTGAATCTTTCGCTAAAGCTTCTTCGTAAATTCCGTTAAAATGATTCGCGTGTTTGATTAACGAAGCAAAAAAGTCTTCGTTATTGGTTGTTGCTAAACATTCAGCAGGTAAAAACGATTCGTTGGCGATGGCGTCAATATCCATTTCGTAACCGCTTTCACGAATTAAAATCAGGATTTTACGGGCAACATCGATTCCGCTTAAGTCAATTTTCGGATCCGGTTCTGTGAATCCCTGAACTCCGGCTTCTTTAACCACATCGTGAAAAGAATTATTTTTATCGAAATTGTTGAAGATAAAGTTCAGACTTCCCGATAAAACCGCCTGAATTTTATGCACTTTATCACCCGAAGCAATTAAGTTTTTAACGGTATCGATAATTGGCAATCCCGCGCCCACATTCGTTTCAAACAAAAACGGAGCGTTGTATTGACGTGATAAGCTTTTTAGTTTTTTATAATTGTCGTAAGCAGATGAACAGGCAATTTTGTTGCAGGTTACAACCGCAATACTTTCTTTTAAGAATTTCTCATACATTTCAGAAACGCTGGCATTTGCTGTAATGTCTACGAAAATACTGTTACGTAAGTTCAATTCTCTTGCGCGTGCGATGAATTCTGTTGCAATAGCAGGTTCTCCTTTCTCTAAATTTGACTGCCAGTCTTTTAATGAAATTCCGTCTTCATCAAATACCATTTTTCTGGAGTTCGATAAAGCAATCACACGAACATTGATTTTTAAAACATCTTTTAAGAATTTCTTCTGGCTGTGAATCTGCTCGATGAATTTCTCGCCCACATTTCCAACACCCATTACGAATAAATTCAGCTGTTTGGTGTTTTCCTCAAAGAAGTTTTCGTGTAAAGTATTCAGTGCTTTTTTAACGTCTCTTTCGTTGATTACGGCAGAGATATTTCTTTCAGAAGCTCCTTGTGCAATAGCACGGATATTCACATTGTTTTTTCCTAAAGTACTGAACATTCTTCCGCTCAAACCCTGGTGGTTTTTCATGTTTTCACCCACCAAAGCAATAATGCAAAGGTCTTTTTCTACAATACAAGGATCGATTTTGTTTTGTAAAATTTCAACGTCAAACGCTTTATTGATTGCTTCTTCGGCATTATCAGCATCCGAATTCAGGATTCCGATACAAATAGAGTGCTCAGAAGAGGCCTGAGTGATAAAAATAACATTGATTTTTTCGTGAGACAATACTTCGAACAAACGCTTAGATGAACCTGAAACCCCAATCATCCCGGGACCTTCAAGAGTCAGTAATGAAATATGTTCGATATGGCTGATTCCTTTTACAGGAGTAGTCTGTTCTGAAACTTTGTTAGAAATCAAAGTACCTTCCGCTTCCGGTTCAAAAGTATTTTTGATCAGGATTGGAATATTTTTTCTTAAAACCGGCTGAATAGTTGGCGGATACAACACTTTCGCACCAAAATGCGATAATTCCATCGCTTCCTGATACGATATAGTTGCAATTGGCTGAGCCTGTTTTACGATTTTTGGATTGGCAGTAAACATTCCGTTTACGTCAGTCCAGATTTCCAGTTGTTCTGCGTCAGTTGCTCCTGCGATAATAGCAGCAGTATAATCAGAACCGCCACGGCCTAAAGTAGAAGTGATTCCGTCAAGGGTCTGGGCAATGAATCCAGGCAAAATAGTGATTTTTGAATCATTTTCTGCAAAATATTCCTGAATTAAAACATTTGAAATTTCAAAATTCACAACCGCTTTACCAAAATCAGCATTTGTTTTAATTAACTCACGGCTGTCTTTATAAGCTGCATTTTTATCGATTTGCTGGTACGCCTGTGCAATGATAAAAGAAGAAAGCAATTCGCCGAAACTCAAAACAGTGTCAGCCGTTCTTGGCGATAATTCCCCCAATAAAAAGCATCCGTCCAATAAGGTTTCAAGATGGTTGATGATCCTTTTGATATGGCTTAACAAACTGCTTTGTTCGCTAACCGGAATAAGTTCTTTTAAAGTGTCAAGATGTTTTTTCTCGATTTCGGCTACGATTTCGCGGAAACTTTCATCGTTTTCAGCTGCTTTTGCTGCGGCTGATTGCAGCATATCGGTTACTTTGCTTAAAGCAGATACCACAACTACCAATTTGTCGTCTTTGGAATTCTGGTTGATAATATCGAGAACGAGTTTTATATTTTGTGCATTGGCAACCGAAGTTCCGCCAAATTTTAATACTTTCATTTTGATGATTTTTTCTTTTATGCAAATATTTTTATGTATCCAAAGTCTTTCTTCTTTCGGGAAAAAAGTATAGATAATCAGGATTATATGTAAAAATGATACCCCTAAGGGGTAGTAGTTGTTGTAGTAGAAATAATGGTAGCAGCAATTGCAACTTCTGATAGAGTTGTCATTGTAGATTGATATTTTACGCTGTTACTTTTCATTTTTTGATTTTTCAAAAGTACAGTTTTTTGTAAAAGTTAAAAAGTTAAAATGCCTTTTTGCGAATATTTTAATAATTATGATGATATAAAATCAATATTGAGTATTTGTTAAAATTAGATGTATTAAGTTGTGGTTTTGATATATTTCGGATTAAAACTTACTCTATAGAAAGATTCTGTATTCAAAGGAATCTAATTTAATAGCAGGTGTCTTTTGCTTCATTTAAGATTATGAAATAAATAATTTTGAAAAATGGTATTCTTATAAATTTTAATTATTGTGATAAAAAATTGCTTTTTAATGTTGATTTGTTGAATTTTGATGTCTTAATTTGAAATCACCATGAGGGAAATCCATTATATTAGTACTGAAACCATAAATTTAGAGACTTTACAGGAAATTTTAAGTTACGATAAGGCATTAGAATTATCTGAAGAAGCAAAAGTAAATGTTCAGAAATGCCGGGATTATCTGGATAAAAAAATGGCCTCACATCCAGAACCTATTTATGGAATCAATACTGGTTTTGGATCACTTTACAGTGTGAAAATTTCGAATGAAAACTTATCTAAACTTCAGGAAAACCTGGTGAAGTCACATGCCTGCGGAACCGGTGAAGAAGTTCCTGCTGAAATTGTAAAATTGATGCTGTTGCTGAAAATTCAGTCGTTGAGCTATGGTCATTCGGGTATTCAGCTGCAGACCTTAAACCGTCTGGTTGATTTTTACAATCATGGTATTTTACCCGTGATTTTTACGCAGGGTTCATTAGGGGCTTCCGGTGATTTGGCTCCATTAGCACATTTATCTTTACCATTATTAGGAGAGGGCGAAGTTTATTTTGAAGGTAAAAAAATGGCTTCCGCCGAAGTTTTAAAACATTTTAACTGGGAGCCGATTGTTTTACAATCCAAAGAAGGTTTGGCTTTATTAAACGGGACACAGTTTATGGGGGCTTACGGAGTTCATATTTTGATGAAAGCGTATAAATATTCGTATCTGGCTGATTTAATCGGAACCATTTCGCTTGAAGCTTTTGATGGAAGAATTGAACCTTTTAACGAACTGATACATTTTATACGCCCTCACAAAGGTCAGATTATAACGGCACAAAGAGTTAATGAATTTTTGGAAGGAAGCGAAATTATCGAACAGCAAAAAAAACATGTTCAGGATCCGTATTCTTTCCGTTGTATGCCCCAGGTTCATGGCGCTTCAAAAGATGCAATAGATTATGTTCGAAAAGTATTCAAAACCGAAATCAATTCGGTTACGGACAATCCTAATATATTTATAGAGTCCGATCAGATTATTTCGGGAGGGAATTTCCATGGACAGCCGTTAGCTTTGGCATTAGACTTTATGGCAATTGCTTTGGCTGAATTAGGAAGTATTTCTGAAAGAAGAACCTATCAGTTAATTTCCGGGTTGCGAAATCTTCCGGCATTTTTGGTAGATAATCCGGGACTGAATTCAGGATTTATGATTCCGCAATACACTGCGGCAAGCATTGCCAGTCAGAATAAACAACTGGCAACACCGTCAAGTGTAGATAGCATTGTTTCGAGTAATGGGCAGGAAGATCACGTGAGTATGGGGGCAAACGGAGCAACAAAGGCATTAAAGGTTATGGATAACTTAGAGCGTATTCTGGCCATCGAATTATTAAATGCTTCACAGGCGATTGCCTACAGAGAACCTTTAAAATCAAGTGATTTCATCGAAATGTTTTTGAGTAGTTACAGAGAAATTGTGCCTTTGGTCAAAGAAGACAGGATTTTGCATTATGATATTGAGAAGACCATTTTGTTTTTGAATAGTTTCCAAATTGAAAACGATTTGTTAACAATGGCTTAACATTGTAAAATATTATTGAAGTAATTTTGCACTATCAAAAATATAAAAATGTCAATAAACAGTATTTTCCAATTTTTAGTGCCGAAAGACAAAAAATTCTTTCCACTTTTTGAAGAGGCTTCAAGCAATTTAATTGAATTAGCTTCTAACTTACACGAAGCTGTAAACCTTCCATTGAAAGAAAGAGAAGTCCTTTTTCAGAAAATTGATGAATTAGAGCAAAAAGGAGAAGACATTACACGTCAGACCAATCTGGAGCTGAGCAGAAACTTTATTACTCCGTTTGACAGAGAGGATATTCATACCCTGATCACTTCGATTGATAACGTTGCAGATTACCTTCACGGTGCTGCAAGCAGAATGAGGCTGTATCAGGTTGACAAGATTACAAAGTCAATCAGAAAAATGACAGAGATCAACCTTGAGGCTTGTCAGAACATTGACAGTGCAGTAAAGGAATTAAGAAATTTAAAGAATTTCAAAGTTATTAAGGATGCCTGTTCCAGAATCAACAAACTGGAAAACAAATCTGATAACGTTTATAACAAAGCAGTTTTTGAAATTTTTGAAAACGAAACAGACGCTAAAAATATCATTAAATATAAAGAAGTATTATCTGTTTTGGAATCAGCAACAGACAAGTGTAAGAGTGTGGCAAACATACTGGAATCTATTTCTGTAAAACATTCTTAATTCAATTTATTTCAATTCTGAAGTTATAATTTTATGACTATACTTATAATTATTATAGTATTAGCTTTAATTTTTGATTACATCAATGGTTTTCATGATGCGGCAAATGCTATAGCTACTGTTGTTGCTACAAAGGTACTTACGCCTTTTCAGGCCGTACTTTGGGCAGCATTTTTTAACTTTCTGGCTTATTGGGTTTTCGGATTTGGTGTTGCGGATACTGTTGCTAAAACAGCGCACACCATGGAAATTAACCTTGTCGTAATTTTAGCCGGTGTTATTGCAGCAATTTGCTGGAATTTATTGACATGGTGGTTAGGAATTCCTTCAAGTTCATCCCACACCCTAATTGGAGGTTTTGCAGGTGCAGCTGTGGCACACGCCATTGCAGTTCATGGTTTTTCAGGTTATATTGGCGAAGACGGAACTACTCATTACTGGTACGAAATCGTAAGCTGGTATAAAGCAGGAAAAGATGGCGGAATGCCTTCAGGAGTTATCATTATTATTGCATTTATTGTACTGGCACCATTAGTTGGAGCTTTAGCTTCGTATCTAATTTCTATCTGGTTATTGAATGCTTCCCGTAAAAATATTGCACCAAAAATATTTACTGTAGCATTAATGATTGCAACAGTTTGGCTTGTTAGTAATCTGATGGTGCCTTATGCAGAAATTGAAAAACCTCGTTTTGATTCCCATTTTTGGAGTGTAGCTTTTGATGCGCACAATATTAAATGGTTTTTAGTTGCTTTTATAATCTTAACTGTAAGTGCTTTTTGCTTAATATTTAGCAGTTTAAATCTTCATCAGGCTGATGCTGCTTTGAAAAAAATGCAATTATTGTCTTCTGCAGCTTTCAGTTTAGGTCATGGAGGTAATGACTCTCAAAAAGTTATGGGTATTATTGCAGCTGCTGTGGCAGTTTATATCAATACAAATCCAGGAGTTCATATGGATTCTTGGTTGGATGTTGTATTGCCAAATGATGACAAGGGGATAAAAGGAGTAATGCCGGGCTGGATTCCGTTAGCATGTTATTCTGCTATCGCTGCGGGAACTTTGAGTGGAGGATGGAAAATTGTAAAAACAATGGGTTCTAAAATCACAAAAGTAAGTTCGTTTGAAGGTGTTGCAGCAGAAACTGCTGGTGCTTTGACACTTTACTTTACAGAACATTTAAAAATTCCGGTAAGTACAACACATACCATTACAGGATCTATCATCGGGGTTGGATTAACAAAACGTGTATCTGCTGTTAGATGGGGAGTTACTGTAAGTCTAATCTGGGCATGGGTTTTAACAATTCCTATTTCAGCTTTATTAGCAGGATTGGTTTACTTTATATTGAGTGTATTTATCTAATAGTAAAATGATTTTTGTGAAATGTGAGAAGTAATATCGCATTTTGTGACATATAAAAAAAGCTGGTTTCTTAATTGGAAACCAGCTTTTTGTTTTTCTATTTTTTCCAGTTTAACTGCAATGCAAAACAGGTTTTTTCTCCTTTTGTAATGCTGAATCTGGAACTTTCTTCCTCATCATTTTCGTGAATTTCAACAGTATCTTTTAAGGACAGCTCTTTCATGAAATTCATTTCGAAACTTTCTACCTGTTGTTTTAGGATTTTTTTAGGCTCAACATGATCCAGACACCATTCCAGATATTTTACATTATTGACGTGATTGACAATATCCAAGTCAGATAAATAAACAGTTTTTTCAAACACAAATTCTTTTTCGTGGTTGATGTTTATTTTTGAAAAGCCTTCTGTTGTGGCTCTTTTATCCGGAAATAGCTCAAAATGCTCATAAGGCAATGCCAAAGCTTCGGGACGGCGTAATTGGGTGTTAAAAACGGCCCAATACGTTTCTGAACCCACTATCTTTTTTCCGTTGACATGCATTTCCAAAGCACGGACAGAACGTGAATTTTCCAGACTGTTGATCCAGGTTGTTACAGTAACGATATCTCCTGATTTTGGTAAAGCATTTACTTCTACACGCATTCGGCTTAAGACCCACGCCTGATGAAACTCCTGCATATCATAAAAACTGATACCTCCAACTTCAGAATGTGCTGCAGCTGTCAATTGTAAAATATTGCAGAGATCTGTATATTTCAAGTAACCGCTGGGAGTACATTGTGTGAAATTGATTTCCCAGTCTTTGCTTAGAATGGATGTGAAGTTTGGTGCTATTGGCATTTTAATTTAGACTTCTTAGATTGTTGGACTTCTTAAATTTTAGATTTTTTCGAAAACAGAATAAAGAGTATAAAAGAAAGATTTTATTTTACAATTTCCTCAATATAATTTATAATTACTTTTCTATCTTCAGCATAATCAAACCATTTGGTGTTTTCGTTTCGTTTGAACCACGTTAATTGTCTTTTAGAAAATCGTCTTGTGTTTTTTTTGATTTCGTCTATAGCGAAAGGCAAAGTGAATTCTCCGTCAAAATAACTGAATAATTCCCTATAACCCACAGTTTGAAGCGCATTTAACGCTTTATTAGGATATAAGGCTTTGGCTTCATCTAATAAACCTTCGTTCATCATAATATCGACACGCTGGTTGATCCGGCTGTAAATTATTTCCCTGTCTGCTTCTAAGCCAATAAGAACAGGAGTGAAGTTTCGGTTGTTTTTCTTTTGGTTTAAAAAAGAGGAATATGGCTTTTTAGTTCCGATACAAACTTCAACAAAACGCATCATTCTTTGAGGGTTTTGAAGTGTCTGCGGATTTTCTAAAGTGATTTTTTGAAAATAATCAGGATCCAGGTCTTTTAATTGTTCCTGAAGATATTCGATTCCGATTTTTTCGTAATTTGAATTTACTTCTGAGCGTACTTTTGGATCGATTTCAGGAAACTCATCGAAACCTTTTAAAACGGCATCGACATACAATCCGGAACCGCCAATCAGAATTGCAAAATCATTATTTTGGTACAATTCTTCGATTTTTGCCAAAGCTTCTTTTTCGTAATCCCCAACGGTATAATTTTCGAATATCGATTTATTCTGAATGAAATGATGTTTAGCAGATGCTAATTCGTCTTTATTTGGAACTGCTGTGCCAATGGTCATTTCTTTAAAAAACTGACGGCTGTCGCAGGATATTATTTCACATTTGAAATGCTGTGCTAATGCAATACTTAAGGCTGTTTTGCCTATGGCTGTTGGTCCGACGATGGTAATTAGGTATTTCATATGTTTTTTAGCCCGGATGGAAATGAAAACCCCGGACTTATATTTGTTAGTTTTTGTGGCGTAAAAGAAGCGACTTTAGAAGCTGCTTTTATGACTTAAAAAAACAACAAAGATAAGGAGGAGTTGCAATGTACAGCCGGAATAGCTTCTAAAAATTATGCATGTAATTCACTTCCGCACTCGTGACAAAATTTAGCGTTATCAAAATGAAGTTGTGAACCGCAGATCTGACAGGAGTTTTTTGTACTGACAGTATTGTCCCGAAGGCTTTTCTTGGCAAATTCGGCTGTAACTATTCCGGTAGGAACAGCTATGATTCCGTAACCTAAAATCATGACCAGTGCGGCTATAAACTGGCCTAAAGGGGTTTGTGGAGAAATATCTCCATAACCCACGGTTGTGAGGGTTACGATTGTCCAGTAGATTGCCATTGGAATACTTGTAAATCCGGACTCTTTGCCTTCGACCAGATACATTACTGAGCCAATTATTACGGTACTGATGAGTACAAAATAGATAAAAACCAGGATTTTTTCTTTACTGGCATCAATAGCTTCTTTTAACTGAAATGACTGATGTGAAATCTGCGGAAGCTGAAGTATCTTGAATAATCGAAGGAAACGCAGTGCCCTTACAATGGATAAAATGCTGGCTCCCGGAAAAAATATGGACAAATACATGGGTAAAACGGCGAGTAAATCAATGATTCCGTAGAAGCTGAAAATATATTTGACCGGTTTTTGAATGGAAATAATCCTTAAGATATATTCAATGGTGAAAAACATGGTGATTACCCATTCGCAAATCCATAATTGGTAATGATATTTGGAACTAATACCCTGAACGGTGTCAAGCATAATCAATAAAACGCTCAATAAAATCAAACCTAGCAGTACTAAATCGAACATTCGTCCTAAAATGGTATTGGTACCATAGAGAATGATTTTGACTTTTTCCCTGAAGATTTCGTATTGTGATTTTTTGTTTTTCATATCCTTAAAGATAATGAAAGTTTTGTTTTACTAAAAATGATGTATTTTCAACGATTTGCTTTTTCGGATATACTGCTGAATGATATTCTTTACATCACGATTGTGCTGCATTGGGATTAGAATTTTTTTCAGTATCTCAATATTTGTAATCTGATAATTTAAATCATAATAGGCATATCCTTTATAAATTCCGTTTTCGATTAAAATTGCACTTCTTTCGTTTATGTTTCGGCCTCTGTCGAGCAAAATCATGTTTTTATTTTCAAAACTGTTTTCAGAAATAAACTGCTGTACCCTTAAATTGTAGATTTCAGGAGTGATTTCGCCGATGCAGGCACCATCACATTCTTTAATTTTATATTGAAAACATTCTTTTTTAGTTTGATATAAACCTGTTAGTTTTTGGCATAGATGGTACTTTGCAGTAAATTTGAAAAGCGCATTTTTGCCTTCTTGTAAAGAAGCGAATGAGGTGATTTCTTTTTTGCGTCCATCGGCTTTTCCGATGCTTACATTCAGATAACCGTTTGCATCTTTTTCTACATAAATGGCGTAAGGGAAAACACTCTTTTTTTGTGAGCGATTGTATCTCGGGCGGTTTATTTTTACTTCCTGGCTTTCTTTTAATAAAGCAATTAATTCACTTCCTGTTTCTTCATAGGTAATGGTAAAAACTTCTGCCTGAATTCTTTTGCTCTTGGTTGTAATTCCGGTAAAATGCTGATTGACTCTTTTTCGGATATTTTGGCTCTTGCCAATGTAAATTAAATTTCCGCCTTCGTTATGAATGTAATATACACCGGTTTTAGCAGGCATCTGATTTACAAGATCCTGAAGTTTGGGCGAAATCCCTTTTTCAATTTCAAATTTTACAAAATCTTTGACAATGGTTTTTTCCAGGTCTTTTTCCAGTAATATTTTGAATAGTTTAGTTGTCGCAATGGCGTCTCCACTTGCGCGATGTCTGTCGGCTATCGGAATTCCGAGTGAACGGACTAATTTCCCTAAACTGTAAGAAGGCTGTTCGGGAATTAATTTTTGAGCCAGTTCAACAGTACAAAGTGTTTTAGATTCGAAATTATAGCCTAAGCGTCTGAATTCGGTACGCAGGATTCTATAGTCAAAAGAAGCGTTATGCGCTACAATAATACAATCAGAAGTGATTTCGATAATTCGTTTGGCAACTTCATAAAACTTAGGCGCAGAACTCAGCATAGCATTGTTGATTCCGGTTAATTTAGCCACAAAAGGCTGAATCGGAATCTCAGGATTGACAAGGCTAATGAACTGATCAACTACTTCATGACCATCAAATTTATAGATGGCGATTTCGGTAATTCCTTCTTCATTGAATTGCCCTCCGGTTGTTTCTATGTCTAATATTGCGTACATTTTCAAATGTCAAAAATCAATGACAATATCAAAAATCAATATCAATTAAAATGTCAAAAATCAATGTTTTAAAATTGAAATTCTTTATTGAAATTGTCATTGTATTGGTATTGTTATTGAAAAAATTACTTTTTATTTATTATCATTTTTGATGAAATTGCAATAAGTTGTTCTACTTCAGTAAGAAGCTTGTTTCTTTTATCGTTATCACCTTCTTTTATATAATCTAATATTTTTAAAGAATTTCTGGATTCCTTTAATTCTTTTACAACTAATGAAACTTTAAATATAAAATCTTTATCGGTTACTGTACCCTGTGCTTCACCGAAATTTAAAGAAGCGCTTCCAGACGATCTGATTAATTGGTTTTTATAATATTCATTTTCAAAAATTCTTTCTAATTGTCGTGTAAAAAATATACATTCTCCAGCAAAACGAATCAGACGATCATCAAAATTGAATATTTTTTCCATTTAATGTTTTTATTTTTTATTTAAAATTGACATTGCAATTGCAATTGATTTTTGATATTGCCATTGCCATTGACTTTTGATATTGCCATTGATTTTTGATATTGACTTTTATCGTCCTCCAAAAATACTGCTTCCAATCCGAACCATAGTACTGCCACATTCTATCGCAAGTTGGTAATCTCCTGACATTCCCATTGAAATCGTAGAAAAATGTGCTGCTGTAGAAATACATTGTTGGGTATCTC
The DNA here is from genome assembly GCF_027111255.2 of Flavobacterium flavigenum. Taxonomy (NCBI): domain Bacteria; kingdom Pseudomonadati; phylum Bacteroidota; class Flavobacteriia; order Flavobacteriales; family Flavobacteriaceae; genus Flavobacterium; species Flavobacterium flavigenum. The sequence goes on from NZ_CP114285.2 coordinate 4,951,974, forward strand.
TGCATTGTGCGTCTTTGTTTTGCAATGAATCAAAAATGGATTTTAAATGCAGGAATTCTTTTTTGATCTGGTTTTGGTTTTCTGTAAAAGTTGCCATTCCCATTAATCCTAAGATACGAATATTTTTCATCTCTTTAAATTCGGATGAAGACAATAATTCTGAAAGTTCTTTTTCGTCAAGACCAAATTTAGTTTCTTCTTCAGCAATATATATCTGAAGCAGGCAATCAATAACGCGATTGTTTTTTTGCGCCTGTTTGTTGATTTCCTGTAATAATTTTAAGCTGTCAACCCCATGAATCAAATTTACAAAAGGTGCCATAAATTTAACTTTATTCGTTTGAACATGACCAATCATATGCCATTCAATATCTTTTGGCATTTGCTCATATTTATCGGCCATTTCCTGGATTTTATTCTCCCCAAAAATGCGCTGACCGGCTTCGTAAGCCTGCATTAAATCTGAAACTGGTTTTGTTTTTGAAACCGCAACGAGAGTTACGTGCTCAGGTAAACTTTCTTTGATTGTATTTAGGTTTGATGCTATTGACATTATTAAATTTTTTATGCAGAAAGAAATTGTTTAGAAATTTTCTCTGCCTTTTTACTTTCGCTGTAATCATAAAAACCTTCACCGGATTTTACTCCTAATTTACCTGCTCTAACCATATTTACCAATAATGGGCAAGGAGCATATTTCGGGTTTTTAAATCCGTCGTACATTACATTCAAAATCGCAAGACAAACGTCAATACCAATAAAATCAGCTAATTGGAGCGGTCCCATTGGATGTCCCATTCCTAATTTCATAACCGTATCGATTTCGTAAACTCCCGCAACTTTGTTATATAACGTTTCAATTGCTTCGTTTAGCATAGGCATCAAAATTCTATTGGCAACAAAACCCGGATAATCGTTTACTTCAACAGGTATTTTACCCAATTTCTCAGATAAATTCATGATGATTTTGGTGACTTCATCGCTGGTATTATAGCCGCGAATGATTTCTACCAGCTTCATAATCGGAACCGGATTCATAAAATGCATTCCGATAACGCGTTCAGGATGTGCGACTACAGCTCCAATTTGTGTAATTGAAATAGAAGATGTATTCGTTGCCAAGATTGTATTGTGTGAGCAGGATTCGTTTAATTGTTTGAAGATATTCAGTTTTAGTTCAACGTTTTCAGTTGCTGCTTCTACTACTAAATCAACCCCGACAACTCCATCCTTAATATCAGTATAGGTAATGATATTGGTGATTGTTCTGGCAACTTCTTCCTGCGTTATTGTTCCTTTAGCCAGCATTCTGTCGAGATTAGCAGCAATAGTTGCCATTCCTTTGTCTAGTGCTTTTTCAGAAACATCAATCAGTTTTACAGTAAAACCGCTTTGCGCAAAAGTATGTGCAATTCCGTTACCCATTGTTCCGGCACCAATTACAGCTATAGTTCTCATTTAATTTTGTATTTATATTTTAAAATTTAAGGTTTAAAGTTACTTTTCAGCAAGCTTTAAACCTTAAATTTACAATTTATATTTTGTCTTATTTTTTAAAACAGTCAATTATTTGGTATGCCACACGTAAAGCATCAGTTGCCTGTTCCAATGTTACAACCGGAGTTGTATTAGTATTGATGGCATCAGCAAATGCATTTAATTCGTCTAAAATGGCGTTGTTCTGTTCTACATCAGGATTGGTAAAATAGATTTGTTTTTTCACACCTTCAGCATTTTGAAGGATCATGTCAAAATCTCCCGGAACTTCTGGGGCGTCTTTCATACGGACTACTTCACATTTTTTCTCTAAAAAATCGACTGAAATATAGGCGTCTTTTTGAAAAAAACGTGTTTTGCGCATGTTTTTCATCGAAATTCGGCTTGCAGTTAAATTGGCAACACAACCATTTTCGAATTCAATTCGGGCATTGGCTATATCCGGCGTTTCACTAATTACCGAAACACCACTGGCATTAATGTGTTTTACTTTTGAATTTACAACACTCAAAATCGCATCAATATCATGAATCATTAAATCCAGAACTACAGGGACATCTGTACCGCGAGGATTAAATTCGGCTAAACGATGTGTCTCTATGAACATCGGATTTTCGATCATGTTTTTGGTAGCGATAAAAGCAGGGTTAAAACGTTCTACATGACCGACCTGGCCTTTTACATTGTACTCGTTTGCCAAAGCAATTATTTCTTCGGCCTCTTCAACAGTGTTGGCAATTGGTTTTTCTATGAAGATATGTTTTCCTGATTTGATGGCTACTTTAGCGCATTTATAGTGCGAAAGGGTGGGGGTTACAATATCGATTACATCCACGGCGTGGATTAATTTTGCTATTGTGTTGAAGTTTTTATAGCCGAACTCTTTTGAGATTCTTTCGGCATTTTCCTGATTTTCATCGTAAAATCCAACTAATTCGTATTTGTCAGACTGTTGTAATAAGCGTAAATGTATTTTACCTAAGTGGCCGGCACCTAAAACTCCTACTTTTAACATTTGAATGTATTTTAAACAAAAATAGAATTTATTTGTCGAAAGTGAAAAAGAATTTAGCTAATTGTGAATTGTAAATTTTGAATTAGGAGTAAGGGCTTTCGACTTTTCACTTTTAATCTTCAACTTTATTAATTTAATAATTAAAAATCAATATTTGATTTCCTGTTTTGTTTCTTATTTTTGCGAAAATAAAACCTACCTATTTTGAAAGATACTGCCAAACATCAAGGACTTCGCAATCAATTAGTAAGCACTTTAGAGCAAAAAGGGATTACTGATAAAGCGGTTTTGGATGCGATAAAAAAAATCCCGAGACACCTTTTTTTAAATTCGAGTTTTGAAGATTACGCTTATCAGGATAAGGCTTTTCCTATAGGAGCAGGGCAGACTATTTCTCAGCCTTATACTGTTGCCTTTCAGTCACAGCTGCTGGAAGTAAAAAAAGACCATAAAATTCTCGAAATTGGTACAGGATCTGGCTATCAGACTGCAGTTTTGTTTATGCTGGGTGCCAAAGTGTATAGTGTTGAAAGACAAAAAGAACTGTTTAAAACCACATCAAATCTATTTCCGAAATTAAACATCAGACCTAAACATCTTTCGTTTGGTGATGGGTATAAAGGATTACCAAATCATGCCCCATTTGACAGTATTATTGTTACTGCCGGTGCTCCCTTTATTCCGAAACCGTTGATGGCACAGTTAAAAATAGGAGGGAGACTGGTTATTCCGCTTGGCGAAGATGTTCAGATTATGACGTTGTTAATCCGAAAAAACGAAACACAATTTGAAAAACATGAGTTTGGAGAGTTTAGATTCGTGCCTTTATTAGAAGATAAAAATTAAAAAAAGTCACCAGTAAAAGATTAAACACAATTTTGTCATTCCGTAGGAATCTCTCTATACAAAGCAAAAGGATTCCTACGGAATGACAAGTTTGTGGATACTTATCATTTAATTTGGAGTATTATTTTATTCTCCCAACCGATCCTGTTTCAGAAGGAATAAGCTCAAGAATCGATGTAGGCGCAAGTCCATTTTCGATTCTGTGTGAAACATATAAAATAGCTACATTGGTTTCCTGTCTGATTGTATTGATTAACTGAATTACCAAATCTACATTTTCATCATCCAGGCCTTCAACAGGTTCATCCAAAATCAATAAAGGCGGATGTTTTAAAACCGCACGAACAATCAGTGCTACTCTTTGCTGGCCGATTGAAAGGTCTATAAAACGTTTCTTTTTCAGGTGAGTCATTTCAATTGCTTCGAGCCATTGTGTCACAATTTGTTTTTGCAAAGTAGTAGGTTCTGTATACAATCCAATAGAATCAAAGAAACCTGATAGGATCATTTGTTCCAGCGTATGGCTTTTTTGGAACAAATCCATCATAGAAGTCGTATATATTCCGATTTGTTTTTTGATTTCCCATACGCTTTCACCGCTTCCTTTTTTTCTTCCAAATAAAAATAAATCCTGACCATATCCTTTCGGATTATCACCTGTAATTAAGGATAGGATAGTGCTTTTTCCTGAACCGTTAGGGCCAATTAACTGCCAGAATTCACCTTGTTTTATAGTCCAGGAAATATTGTTGAGAATTTTTCGGTCTTCATAACTTACCGAAACGTTTTGCATCCTTATTAATTCACTTTCGTGGAATGTGTTCACTTCCATAGCTTTTGGAATGGAAGTCTTATTTAAAGTTTTAAAATGTCTTACCTCTTTTGAAATAGGGTATAAAGTAAACGAATTGTCTTTGATCCAAACTTTATTCTGTATAAAGTCCATCAAATCAATGGTACGATTTACTAATTGAATGATAGAAACAGTATCGGTAAGTTTTTCGAGAGAAATTGCCAAAGCCAGACGGGAAACCTGATCTAAATGATCAAAAGGATTATCGAAAATGATAAAATCCGGATTTTGGCTGATACAGTATTTCAAAAACTCTTTTTTGCGTTCGCCGGAAGAAAAAGTCCGCAATTGCCTGTGTGACTCAGGGGAAGCTTCAACAGATTCGTATTGGTATTCCCTTTCGATGAATTTTTCGATCGAAATATCGGAGAATAAAATTCCTTTTTGGTTATTAAAAACCGCTAATTCTTCTTTAGCTTCGCCGGAAAGCAGTGTGTCTATGAACTTCTTTTTATTGACCTGATTGGTTAAAAGGATGTCCCAATGTTGTTTTTGATGCATTATTTATTTATTAAAAAGTATTCCTTTTCTTTAATTATTCAGATTATCGGATTACTTCATTTATTAATCGAATATTACGACAAGTATATAATTGCCTGAAAATATAGGACTTAAAACTAAATAAAGAAGTTTTAAGTTTACAAATATACTTTATTGACCATCTGAAAATGGCAACTAATTTCATAAAAAGATCATTTTCAACATAGAATCTTTTCATATGTATGCTAATGTATGCTAATTTTTACTTTTGATTGCTTTAAATGTAAAATGACACATAAAATTACAACCGGTTGTTTTTATTTGTATTTTAGTAAAAAATTGTACTAATTTTTTGAGTGAACCCATAATTAAAAACGGAAAAAACTGTAAAAAACTATTAACTATTATGAACATTAAACACAAAACATTCTTGAAAGTAATGTGCTTTGTATTTTTGGCAACATTAGGTTTACAAGGATTTACTGTCAAATCAGGAGGCAAAGTTGATCCTAATGCTAAAAACGATACAGTAAGAAGCATCGAGTCTTACTTTAGTCCTGCAACAAAATCAAAAAAAACACCAGATTCTGAAGGATTTATTCAACGGTGGTTGTTATTAGAACCAATTAACAAACCCAATCGCAGTAATACTGTCTTTACAGATAGCTACCTCAGAACCGCATTTTCAACCGAGTATTTTCCAAATCAGTTTACCGTTCTTCCTAAGAATGGAGATAAGGTAAAAGTTGGTGATCAGGAGTTAACATGGCATGCACTGGACAGTAAAAAATTCAATGTAAAATTATTTCGTTTTGCTTATGGATTAAAAAAAGAAATATACGGCGTTTTATTTTGGTCCGTAACAGTAGTAAACAGTCCAAAGGAAATGAAAAATGTAAGAATGGCAGTAGGTTCAAATTCAGCATCAATGTGGTGGGTAAATGAAAAAGAAGCTGTATTGCTTTCAGGAGACAGACGTATGGTAATGGATGATTGTGTTTCGCCACGGTTAACACTTAACAAAGGGAAAAATGTAATTCGGGGTGCAGTAATCAACGGGCCCGGAATGACCGATTTTTGTGTTCGTTTCCTGGATGAAAAAGGGCAGCCAGTTAAGGATTTAACGATTACTCTGGAATAAAATTAATCTCATTTGTATAAATTTTGGAATTATTATGAAAATAAGAAATAAATTAATGGGTACAACTGCCCTTTTATCAATAGGGTTAATGGGAACAGCAAATGCCCAAATAGGTAAACCGTTTATACATGATCCGTCTACCATCATGGAATGTGAAGGAAAGTATTACACATTTGGCACTCGTGGAGGGGGATTAATATCTGAGGATGGCTGGACCTGGAATGAAGGAGGCGTTAGGCCAGGGGGAGGAGCTGCTCCTGATGTAGTAAAAATTGGTGATCGCTATCTTATTGCCTACGGCTCAACTGGTGGTGGACTTGGAGGTGGTCATGATGGACAAATAAATACGATGTGGAATAAGACTCTTGATCCAAATTCTCCAAACTTTAAATATTCGGAACCTATAGTGGTTGCTTCTTCCAGTAATATGGAAGATAACGATGCAATTGATCCGGGACTTCTTTTAGATCCTACTGATGGCAGATTATGGTGTTCTTACGGAACGTATTTCGGTTTTATTCGTCTTGTGGAACTTGATCCTAAAACCGGAGCACGCGTAAAAGGTAACAAAGCGATAGATATCGCAATTGATTGTGAAGCAACTGATTTGATATATCGTGATGGATGGTATTATCTTCTTGGAACACACGGAACTTGTTGTGATGGTGCCAACTCTACTTATAATATTGTAGTTGGACGTTCTAAAAAAGTTACAGGTCCATACCTTGATAACATGGGTAGGGATATGTTAAAAGGAGGCGGAAAAATGGTAATTGCAGCAGGTGGAAGAGTTAACGGACCAGGACACTTTGGACTTGTTGACCTTGGTGACGGAGTTCATAAAATGTCCTGCCATTATGAAGCAGATCTGGATCAAAACGGACGCAGCGTATTGGGTATTCGTCCTTTATTATGGAAAAATGGATGGCCGGTTGCAGGAGATAATTTCAAAGAAGGAACCTATGAAATTGAATCGGAGAGAAGAGGATATGCTTTAGAATTAGCAGTAGATTTCGTTCGCATGCCAGACAGAATGCGTCCGTGGGAACATGATCCTAATGAGCCGGTAAAAGCAGTTCCGTCTCAGCAATTATCAGATGTAATAGATACCTGGCCGAAAGGAAATACCAATATTCGTATAGGAGATTATATGTTTCGGCCTCATCAAAAATGGACCATTACAGCAGCTCCAAATGCAGGAGGATATCTTGGAGCACCCTATTATAAAATAGTAATAGCAGGAACAGAGCGTGCATTAGCAGCCACAGAAGAGGGTGAATTAATAAGTGTTCCTAAATTTACAGGCGCGCCAGAACAATTATGGCGTATTGATCAATTAATTGACGGAACCTATAGGATAATGCCAAAAGTGGTTCCGAATTCTAATGAAAAATTAGCATTAGTTTCTTCTGGAGACAGTACACCAACACTTGCAAAATTTGATATGAATAGTGATAATTCTAAATGGAATTTTAGAGCACACTAAATATCTGTTCAATATAAAATGAAAGGCGTACTTAAAATAGGTACGCCTTTCATTTTTTTGCTGATTAAGTAATTTAATTTTACTTTGTTACCATAGGTTTATTACTTCTAGACCATTCACTCCATGATCCTGTGTAAAGCTGCGGAATTGGAATTCCAGCATAATCCATTGCTAATAGAGTGTGACAAGCCGTAACACCGGAACCGCAATGAACGATTACATTCTCCGGTTTCACGAAACCTAAAATTTCAGTATATTTTTTTGCCAGTTTTTCAGCAGAAAGATAAAAGCCGTTTTCGTCCAGGTTTTCGCTGAAAGGAACATTGATAGCACCTGGAATGTGGCCAGCAATCAAATCAAGCGGTTCCGTAAGACCCTCAAAACGATTTTTATCCCTTACGTCAATTACGATATTTTCAGGGTTGTTGCGGGCTTTATCTACTTCACTGATATTGCTTAAAGGAAGCTGCCAGTCTAAAACCGGATATTTTTCAGCTGTATCAAAACTTTCAATTCCGGTATTTAATGGAAAACCTTTATGGATTGCCGCCTGATAACCTCCGTTTAAAACCTGTATTTTTTGGTGACCAACAGCTTTTAGCATCCACCAAAATCTTGATGCTGCGTTCGAACCGTTTTTATCGTCATAAACAATAACGTGACTTTGCGGTGTAATACCAAGTTTAGACAGGACTTCTGAAAATTTTTCCAACGAAGGCAATGGATGTCTTCCGCCATTTGCAGGATTGCAGTCCACAGAAGCCAAATCACGGTTTAGATCTACATAACGTGCACCTTTCAAATGTTCTTTTTTATAATTTTCCTCCATATTAAGTCCGGCTCTGGCATCAACCAATATAATTTCGGATGAATTTTCTAGCTGAAGTAATGCTTCGGGTTCGATTATAGGAGACCAATTTTGTGACATCTGAATTTGTTATAGATAATTAATCAGGTATTTTTTCGATCAGGATTTCATTACCTGATTTATCAAAATAGGTACAGGTCATTTCCATAATATCAACACGCCATTTTGCGATTCCGCATTGTCCTGAGTGATTGCAAAAAGTAATATAATCTGTCTGACCATCCTGATGCGCTACCAGAAATTCTATAAAACGTTCTTTATTGGCTGTATCTTCAACTTTTATTTCAGGGTATTTTTCTTCTGAAATCACAGAATAATTATTTACACCATAATATTCAACATGCCCATCGTTAACAAACGTATCATACCCTTTTACGCCCAAAATAATTAGGTCCTGTATATAATTTGGAAAATCGGCACCGTTTTTTACTTTGGCATGTGCCTCTTTTATTTGTTCGATTGTAAACATAAAATTTGATTTAAGGTTTTACTTTATTGTTTCAAAAATACGATTAATGGTTTTATAAACTGATCAAAAGATTCAATATGTGGTAAATGTCCGGTGTTGGCGATTTCTACAAGTTGGGCATTCGGAATTGCTTTTTGAGTTTTTTTGCCCAGTTCGGCATAATTGCCCATTGTCTTCCTGACTTCTTCAGAAACTATCGGTTTCCCTAAAGCAGTTTTATCCCTTGTTCCGATAATTAATAAAGTTGGGCTTTTGATGTTTTTAAATTCGTATAAAACCGGCTGCGTAAAAATCATATCATACATCAATGCGGAGTTCCATGCCACAACATTATAATTCGGAGCTGTTGTCCATCCCGCGCCAAGTTCAGCCCACTTTTGGAAATCAGCATTCCATTTACCGTCATAATAATTCGTCATTTGGTATTTTTTGATGGCTTCATAGTTTTGTTTTAATTCACTTTCGTACCACCAATCAACAGGTTTGTACGGGACGACTAATTTCCAGTCTTCTAAGCCAATCGGATTTTCCAAAACTAATTTCTCAGCAGTTTCCGGATACATTAGTGTAAATCTTGCAGCTAACATTCCGCCCATGGAATGTCCTAAAACAGCTGTTTTTTTAATTCCCAAATGGTCTAAAAGTTTTTTGGTATTCTCGGCAAACTGCTGAAATGTATATTGGAAATTATCCGGTTTTGATGATTTTCCAAAACCAATCTGATCCGGGACAATAACACTGAAGCCTTCTTTTGCTAATGCTTTGATGGTAGTTTCCCAATAAGCCCCATTGAAATTTTTTCCGTGAAATAAGACAATGTTTTTATTATTGTAATTATTGGGTTTGATATCCATGTAAGCCATCTTTAAAAGCTGCCGCTGATTGCTTATTTCTAAAAAACTGACCGGAAATGGATATTCATAATTCGTTAAATTAATATCCAATGCTTTTATTTTTTCCTGCTGCGAAAAGCAAAGAAAAGGAAGTATGAGGAGTAAAAGTTTTAATTTTTTCATTTCAGCATGTTTTAACGGCGGTATTTATAAAATTAAAGCTTACCATTTTAAAAGCAAAACATAAAATCTTAAAGTTATCAGAAAATTAATGCTGTAAGAAAGATTTTTTTTAAAGAAAATGTGATAAATAGTAAGCAGTTAAGCAGCATACAGGATGCAACAGGACAGACTCTCAACGGCTTATAACTATATTAGGTATAACTATTTAACCAATTTAACCAATTATGAAAAAAATTACCTTAACGTTTAAGCATGCGCTTAAAGTTTTTATGGTCTGTGTATTAATCACCACCTTCAGTGATTTAAAAGCCCAGACACTGGCATTTCCGGAAGCTACAGGTTTTGGAAAATTTACCACAGGAGCAAGAGGAGCTGCAAATCCTCAAATTTATTTAGTAACCAATTTAAATGACAGCGGACATGGGTCTTTTCGCGACGCCGTTAGTCAGGAAGGAAGGTTTGTTATTTTTAAAGTAGGGGGGATTATAAACGTAGCTTCTCCAATTTCTATTGCAAAAAATACGACTATTGCCGGGCAAACAGCTACAGGAGAGGGAATTGTACTGTTAGGAGCAAAGGTTTCATTTACAGGAGCTAGCAATACGATTGCACGCTATGTTCGTATTCGTTTCGGGGCAACAACTCAAAATCAGGATGCGTCAGGTATTTCAAATGGAGCCAATATAATTTTAGACCATATGAGTTTTACCTGGGGCACAGATGAAGTCTTCTCGGTAAATTGGGACGGTAAAGGTACAAGTCCAGATAATATTACAATCCAGAATTCAATTATTGGGCAGGGAATGCACCGTCACAACCATTCAGCCGGAGGATTAATGCAGCCTTCTGCTGGTGGTAAGATAAGTTTGATTGGAAATTTATATATATGCAATAAAACCCGTAACAATAAAGTAAAAGGAATCAATGAATTTGTAAACAACGTTGTATATAATTGGGGAAATTATGGAAATACATACGGACATACCGAATCTGGAGATGCCTATATTATGGGTGGAGATTCCGCCGGCGGATCAGATGTCAACATTATCAATAATTATTTTATAGGTGGACCAAATACAAGTTCTACAGTTTCATCACCTTTTAACCGTGGAAATGATAACTTCTCATTATATGGTTCAGGAAATTATTTTGATAATAATAAAGATGGTGTTTTAAATGGTGCACTAGTTCCTTACGATTTAACAGGATATCCTACCGGAGATTTATCAACTCTTTTGTCAATACCGTATGATTATCCAATGAAAAATCCAACATTGTCTGCTGTTGATGCTTATGATAAGATTGTATCAAGCGTTGGAGCTTCTTATCCAAGGCGAGATCAGGTAGAAAATTTAATGATTTCAGATTTGATGTCTAAAGGCACAACAGCTACTTATGTATATGTTCAAAGTGATTTAACCAGTAAATTTGGTTTCATCAACGGAGGTGCCGGACATGTTTATGGTGCTCCGGCTTCTTTGGATACAGACAATGACGGTATGCCTGATGTATGGGAAGGTGCCAATGGTTTAGACAAAAACACTCCGGATGCATTGGCTGTTAGTACAACAAACGCTCCTTATCTGAATATCGAGGTGTATATTAACGGATTAACCAGTACAACACCTTCAGATTTTATTATTCCGCCATCTAATGTGAATTTTACGAATGTGGTTTCAACAGAAGTTCCACCAGCAAGTTCTTTAAAAATCAACTGGATTGACGGCGCGATTAACGAGGACAATTATATCGTAGAGCGTTCAGAGAATGGTACAGATTTTAATGTAATTGCTACTCTTGGAGCAAATACTACAAGTTACAATGACTCAGGTTTGCTTCCAAATACGCAATATTATTATCGTGTTAAAGCAAAAAACAGCGCAGAATCATCAGTATATGAAACGGCTTCGGTAATTACACCGCCAATTCCGTCAGCTCCAGTTAAAGCGTCCGCACCTAATCCGGCTACAGGACTTACTAACATTCAGCTGACAAGCGGGAATTTATCATTAAAATGGAGTGGAAGCACAAATACAACAACTTATGCTGTTTATTTTGGTACTGATCCTTTAAATTTAGCTAAGCTGGCTGATGTAGCTTATGTTGCAGCTCCAACTTATCAACTTACAGGATTAAGTCCGGCAGTAACTTATTATTGGAGAATTGATGCTTCTAATGCTAAAGGAACAATAACCGGTGATGTATGGAATTTTCGCGCGCTGACACCAGAACTTGTTGGTCATTGGCCGTTTAAAGAAGCAGCAGGAGAAGGTCAGCAAATTGAAGATATTTCAGGCTATGGAAACAACGGACAATTAGATGCGGCTTTCGATAATAGTAATGTGAGAGTAGCCGGAAAAGAGAACAATGCCATAGATTTTGCAACATTAACGCCTAATAAACTTATGGTAAGTGTTCCTAATCAGGATAATATTTTATTTGATAAAAATTCTTTTACTGTTTCATTTTGGATGAAAGCTGATGCCAGTTTAATACCGGCAGGTTCAACATTAAGTTCCTATATTTTATGCAAAGGGTCGATAACAAAAAATACGACTACAGGAGCAACAGGAAGAAGGTTTAATGTAGAAATTAAAAGCAATCAATTACGTTTTGCGATAGATGATGATAAAACAAAAACGGAACTTGCATCATCATTAGCAGCGACCAGTTATTTTACAGGAAATTGGGTGAATGTAATTATTATGAGAGATGTTACCGCATCTAAATTAAGAATATATACGAATGGTGTTTTTACTAATGAGAAAACTGATGCAACAGGAACAGCTGTAGGGATTGGAGAAGCAACAGATTTAGTAATTGGGAATATCGGGGCACTTGAACTGTTTGCCAATACTACTCCGGCACCTTACAAAGGTTTATTTGATGAACTTAAAATATTTAATTATGCACTAACTGCAACAGAGATAACGCAGTTGTATAATCAAACGTTATTGAGCAATGATAAGTTTACACAAAATAAAGTTAGTGGTACTGTATATCCTAATCCTGCAAAAGAAAAGATTTTTATCAGTATTCCAGGTTATAAACAATCATATGTTACAGCGACTTTAAGCGATGTGACAGGAAAAATTATTCTTAAGGAAAAAATTTCATCTGACGGAAATGGCGTTTTTAAGTTAAACATTGCAAATAAAAAAGTATCAGGACTTTATATTTTAAATGTTTCAGGAGAAAATTTAAACAGCAATTACAAAATTATGGCAGAATAAGAGCAGAATATTTGTCATAAAAAAACCGTTACATTCATTTGTAACGGTTTTTATAATTTATAAAAAATTGGATATTTTTTAAACTCCTACGAAATCGTCACTTTTTGGAAAAATGCTCAATGCCTCGACAGCAATTTCAGGTGTTGGAGAAGCCAGTTTTCTAAGTTTGGTATCCATCCAGGCACCATCGACTGTAATAGTGGCACAAAGTGTATCGTCTTCTCGGCGGAATTCGTGAATGATAGACCAACGTGAAGCATCGGCCTTCATTTTGGATGTTTTGGTATGAATAAATATTTTATCCGAAAGTTTTAATTCTTTTCTGAAAACACATTCTTCCCTAAATAAAACAGGTCCAAAACTTTGTTCCTGCATTACTCTTAAGGTTAAACCTAATTCGTTTAGGATTTCAATACGATGCTGGGCGCCAAAATCGTAATAAGCACTGTGACGTACATGAAAATTAGGATCAAGATCCGACCAGCGAAAGGATATTTCTTTTATAAATGAAGCCATTTTTTTGTATTTTGTAGATAAATTTAGGATACGAAATTACTAATATAATGAAACGGTTTTGTTGAAAGTTTAGTACTTTTACTTAAGGATTGTTATTTCTTAGAAATCTCTATATCGCAGATAAACTTCTGTCGGGATTAATTCGGGAAACTTTTTTTGATAGCTTCCTATGGGATGATTATTTTTCGTTTAATTTTTCTTTCGATTTCGGGTAATAGTTTATCATTTAAAAGGGTATTCATGCTTTTTTCAATATTTGGAAAATTTGGAGGACTAAGTATATTTTTCTTTTTAATATTGGTAATATTCCCAGCATTAAAATTTGAAATTACTTCATTGGTATTTAAATTTATAAAAGTATTATTTAAAAAAATATTTGTCATTTTATCTCCAGCAATAATTACTGTTTGTTCAAATTGTAATCCAAAATAACCATTCACAATAAGTAAATATTCCAAATTGTATTTCATTTTTATATTTTTTAAATTTTCGCTTAAATATTCATGTTTTTCGGAGTAATAATCGGGGTAGTTTTCGCTATTAATTGTTTCATTTATTTGAGTAACTTTAAGATTTAAAGAGTCTAAATTTTTCAAATATGCATTAATTATTCTTTCAGTTGGATTTCCTGTTCCTGTTTCTAAAAATTTATAGGCACCATAAAAGAGGTCCTTTTTTTCTAAAACTGTTGAATCAACAATTGGATTACCGATCGCTTGTCTAATTATTTTACATGGACCATCTATATTAAAAATCACCCCTATTTTCTTCTGTTCAAAATTTTGTGAATAGCCAAAATTAAAAAGTGTAATTATACTTATTAGAAGAAAGTTTTTTTTTAGTTTCATTTTTTATTTGACTTAGTATTGAATATAATTTTTTCTAAATAGGATATTTTTCACGAAGATAATTCTTTTGATCAATTTGTATTACTAAATTATTAATAGAAATATTAACTAATAGTCATTTTTAATATTCAGTTTCTTCACAATCCATTACAAAGGAACTTACTGATCAGGTGCTTAACAAAATTTTTTATAAACTTAAAATAGGTATCCTTATTATGGCTGGGTTCGCCATAAAAGATATAGCGGAATAGCAGGAACTTAGCTCCTAAAATGACAGCTAAACTATTAATATGCCATGATTGTCAGATATTAAAAATGCCATGTTGGCAGATTTTTTTTGACATGCCAATAGCAAACTGACAAATTATATTGGTTTTTTATCTTGGCACAAAGATTGACTTATGCCACATGAGTTTAAAAATTAAATCAAAAATTAAATATATAAAAAATGGGTAAAATAATCGGAATTGACTTAGGTACGACGAACTCTTGTGTTTCTGTAATGGAAGGTAACGAAGCAGTTGTTATCCCTAACGCAGAAGGAAAAAGAACTACTCCTTCTATCATCGCTTTTGTTGAAGGTGGAGAAATTAAAGTAGGTGATCCTGCAAAAAGACAAGCAGTAACGAATCCTACAAAAACGATTGCTTCTATTAAACGTTTTATGGGACACACTTTTGCTGAAACAGCTGAAGAGGCAAAAAGAGTTCCTTACAGTGTTGTAAAAGGTGACAACAATACACCACGTGTTGATATTGATGGTCGTTTATACACTGCTCAGGAGTTGTCTGCAATGACACTTCAAAAAATGAAAAAAACTGCTGAAGACTATTTAGGTCAAACAGTTACTGAGGCAGTTATTACAGTTCCTGCTTACTTTAACGATGCCCAACGTCAGGCTACTAAAGAAGCTGGAGAGATTGCTGGTCTTAAAGTGATGCGTATCATCAACGAGCCAACTGCTGCTGCACTTGCTTACGGATTAGATAAAAAAGGTAAAGATCAAAAAATTGCTGTTTACGATTTAGGTGGAGGTACTTTTGATATTTCTGTTCTTGAATTAGGAGACGGTGTATTCGAAGTATTATCTACAAATGGTGATACTCACTTAGGTGGAGATGATTTTGATCAGGTAATCATTGACTGGTTAGCTGACGAATTCAAATCTGAAGAAGGTATTGATTTACGTTTAGACCCAATGTCATTACAACGTTTGAAAGAAGCTGCTGAGAAAGCAAAAATTGAATTGTCTTCTTCTGCTGAAACTGAGGTAAACTTGCCATACGTTACAGCTACTGCTTCAGGACCAAAACACTTAGTGAAAAAATTATCTAGAGCTAAATTTGAGCAATTATCTGATTCTTTAGTAAAACGTTCTATGGAGCCAGTTGCTAAAGCATTAAAAGATGCAGGTTTATCTACATCTGATATCGACGAAGTAATCCTTGTAGGAGGTTCTACGCGTATGCCAAGAATCGCTGACGAAGTGGAGAAATTCTTCGGTAAAAAAGCATCTAAAGGTGTTAACCCTGATGAGGTTGTGGCTATTGGAGCTGCTATTCAGGGTGGGGTTTTATCTGGAGATGTAAAAGATGTATTGTTACTTGACGTAACTCCATTAGCTTTAGGTATCGAAACTATGGGGGGTGTAATGACAACTCTTATCGATGCTAACACGACTATCCCAACTAAAAAATCTCAGGTATTCTCTACAGCTGCTGATTCTCAGCCATCTGTTGAAATCCACGTTTTACAAGGGGCAAGAGCAATGGCTGCTGATAACAAAACTATCGGTCGTTTCCACTTAGATGGTATTCCACCAGCACCAAGAGGAGTTCCTCAAATCGAAGTTTCTTTCGATATTGATGCTAACGGTATCATCAAAGTTTCTGCAACTGACAAAGGAACTGGAAAATCTCACGATATCCGTATCGAAGCTTCATCTGGTTTAACAGCGGAAGAAATCGAAAAAATGAAAAAAGATGCTGAAGCTAACGCTGATGCTGACAGAATTGCAAAAGAAAGAGCTGAAAAATTAAACGAAGCTGACAGTACTATCTTCCAGACTGAATCTCAATTGAAAGAGTTAGGAGATAAAATCTCAGCTGACCACAAAACAG
This sequence comes from Flavobacterium flavigenum, assembly GCF_027111255.2. Taxonomy (NCBI): domain Bacteria; kingdom Pseudomonadati; phylum Bacteroidota; class Flavobacteriia; order Flavobacteriales; family Flavobacteriaceae; genus Flavobacterium; species Flavobacterium flavigenum. Next base: position 4,968,362 of record NZ_CP114285.2, read on the forward strand.
CTATTGAATATGCTTTAACTGAATTGAGAATGGCTCACCAATCTCAGGATCTTGACGCAATCCAAAAAGGATTAGATAATGTAAATGCAGCTTGGAAAACAGCTACAGAAGCAATGTACGCTCAGGGTGGTGAAGGTCAACAAGCAGCTCCGCAACAAGAGCAGTCTTCTGGAGATAACGTTGAAGACGTTGAATTCGAAGAAGTCAAATAAGTACTGATTAACATCAGTTAATAATAAGTGTTAAACCGCTGTAAACGTAAAGTTTACAGCGGTTTTTCTTTTTTGTTCTTTTTCGTTTATATTGTTTTTTAGTCGTTTTTTATTATATATTTGTATCATATTTGTACCGGCACTTAAAAGGCGATAATGTGGCACTTATGTATACTTATGGCACTTAAATTGGGGATAAAGGCGATGAAAAGAATAAACAAACAATGTCTTGTATGCGGGGAAGTGTTTCTGCCCAAGACCGTAACTTCTGTCTACTGCTCGTCAAAATGCAGTAAAAAAGCATACAAGCAGAAGATGAAGCAGCTTAAAAATGAAGCAGACATCAAAGCGATGATAGAGAAAATACCGCAGGATAGGGCATTTCTTTCCGTCTCTGAGGCTGGCATGCTTTTTGGAATTGCCAAAAGAACCCTCTACAGACTTGTGGAGCAGGGAAAAATTCCGTCAGTTAATCTTGGAACCCGCCTTGTAAGGATCGACCGCAGAGTCATGGAAGGGATGTTCGGCCCTGCCCTAAGCCTGCCGCAGGCTGAGAGCGCACCGAAGAAAAAATTATACAGCCTTGAAAGAGAAGACTGCTATTCGATTGGTGAAATTGCTCAGAGATTTCAGATATCTGAGGGGTCTGTCTACAGCCATATCAGGAAATATTCAATACCTACCAGGCAGATCGGAAAGCATGTATATGCTCCAAAAAGCGAAATTGATAACTTGTATAACGGAAATGATTTTATATGAAACAATTAGCAAAAACCAAGGTAACTGTGCGTCTTCGAAAAGCAGAAGACCGAGAGGAATGGTATGTCTACATAGAAAGCTATCCTGTTGAGGTTTCCGGAAAGAAAACGCCACAGAGAATCCGTGAATACTTAAACAGAACCGTAAAAACCGTGGAGTGGGACAAACAGAGAACCGCCCGTACAGATGCGCAGGGCATAAAATCCTATAAGCCCAGACGCAGCGATAACGGAATAATAATAACCAGAAGCGAAACCGACCGTGAAATAATGCTCTATGCTGACGGGGTGCGTAAAATCCGTCAGAAAGAATACGATAATATAGATCTGTACAGTGATGCTGAGAACCTATTGGCTGAACAGAAAGAAAGAGGAAAAGAGGATTTTATCAGATACATTGCTTCTGTAGCAGCTAAAAGACACGCCCGAAGTTCAAAATCCATTCAGATCAATTGGGAGCGGACCAAAGAATTTTTAAAAAGCTACTCTGCAGGCAGTCTGATGTTTTCTCAGATTAACATCAGAATGGCGGAAGATTTTAAACTCTTTCTGCTGGGTGCGCCGCTCGGAGGAGGCAAAAAAGGAATACTTTCCCTCAACACTGCAGCAAGGTATTTTTCCATTTTTAAAGCAGCTTTGAAACAGGCCTTTATCGACGGATATCTGACTGTTGATCTGTCTTCAAAAATAAAGGGCATCCCGGAGCAGGAATCAAGACGCGAATATCTTACCATTAAAGAATTGAACGTGCTGGCTGAAACGCCCTGTGAGAAAGATGTCCTTAAAAGAGCCGCGCTTTTCTCAGCGCTTACCGGCCTGCGGCATTCCGACATTCAGAAACTCCGCTGGAAAGAGATAAGCCTGGAAGAGGGCATGGCCAAACTGCATTTCACCCAGAAAAAAACAAGGGGTGTCGAATATATGCCTATTTCTGAGCAGGCTTTGCATCTCTGCGGAGAACCAAGGCTTCCCGGGCAGCTTGTTTTTGAGGATCTGCCGGACCCGTCGTGGATTTCACGCCCTCTGAAAAAATGGGTTGAATCTGCAGGAATTAAAAAAAACATTACCTTCCACTGCTTCCGCCATACATTTGCAACACTGCAGCTGTCCAGCGGGACAGACATCTATACGGTCAGCAAAATGCTTGGGCATACCAACGTAAAAACTACTCAAATCTACGCCAAGGTAATAGATGAGAAGAAAAACAGAGCTTCGCAGGCAATACAATTGGAATCTTTAAAGAAAAGAGCGCAATGAAAATAAAGTACTTCGAATATATTACAGTTTACCTGTCTGTTTTTTTAGTCTGTGTCTTTGTCGGTGTAATCGGAAGACTGGTGCTGCTGGAAAAAGGTGCGGATGAATATACGGCCGGCGTTTTCTTTTGGATCAGCACTGGATTTGGAGTTTTAATGTTTGCAATTCTAAGCCTGTTTCTAAACGATTTGGCTGAGAGATTGGTGAATCGTTTTTTGAAGGCTGAAAAAAAGCAATCGCTTGAAAGCCGCATTACAAGTGAGGACCTGGTAAAAATAGAAGAGGAGCGGCAAGATGCTTTAATTAAGCCCGAAATGCCTGAAAATAAAAATTCAGCCCTTGATATTGAGAAGATAAGGGAGGAGCGTCAAAATACAGCCAGAAATCAAAAACAGGAAAGGATTGATACAGCCATCCGTTATGCGCTGCAGGAGTTTGCGCTGTACGTTTCGGATGATGATCTGGAACAATTGGGCAGGAATATAATGATATATGCTGAAGGCATAAATTTCGAAAATATTAAGCCGGTAAAAGTAAAAGATCTGTCCAATCTGGATCTGTATCATTTTGGCTGGAATATCTGGAATTGCTTTAAAGCCAGCAGGCAGGACAGAGCCGCACAATTTTTAAAACTGACTTTTACCGACGCTTTAAAAGATGTTGAGCAGAAAAGCATTAAAACGCATCTGAAAGATGATGAACAGAAAGGGCTTATAAAGATTATGGAAGATCTTACAGATTTTTAAATGCCGATACTTGTAAATCAGTGTGTTTTTCAGGTGTTTCTGCTGTGAAGAAGGACACAGCAGAAACACTTTTTTCATTTGCACCATAACTATTAAAAACGATAGCTGTGGATACAAACGAAATCTCTTTTGAGAACCTGCCCAAAGCAGTAGCGCACTTAGTGAAAGAAATTGCCGAGATCAAACTTCTGATTCATAATGTGCAGGTATATGAATCTAAAGAAAAAAGTATTCCTATCGGTATTGAAGAAGCAAGCCGGCTCATAGGAAAAGCAAAGCCTACAATTTACGCTCTTGTAAGGCAGAGAAAAATTCCTTGCTATAAATACGGTAAAAAGCTGTATTTTTTTGAAGAAGAACTTTTAGAATGGATTTCTAAAGGAAAAAAGAAAACAATACAGGAAATCGAATCAGAAGCATTGAAATTTAGTCATAATCGACATAAATAGCCAGCATGAATATTTTTCCGCTTCATTAGATCATCAAAACCATTTAATTCAAAGTGATACGCGGGAATGCGCTGGATTTGTGGCGTGTGGCCTATGCGGACAAAGCGGAGAGAAAACTTATTATATATGACGAAATGAAACTGCCAGGTGAGGCCTGGCTGGAATTTAAGATCATTAATAATGATTTATATCAGGCCGAAACCTTTACACCCAGAGGACTTATGGGCAGGCTGTACTGTTACTGAGTGCTTCCCTTTCATGGTTTTATATTTGGGGAATGCCTAAAAAAATAATCTAGTAGGATAGAAAATGGCTGCTGTATTGGTTTGTAATAAAAAAAGCACCTGCCTGAGACAGATGCTTTATCAAAGTGGTCTTATAGTATGTTAAGCTATTATTACATTTACTGCGTTTGGCCCTTTTTGGCCTTCTTTTATGTCGTATCGAACCGAGTCGTTTTCACGGATATTTTCCGATAGACCAGAAACATGGACAAAAATTTCGTTTCCTCCGTTGTTTGGGGTTATAAATCCGAAACCTTTTTCTTCATTGAAGAATTTTACTTTACCTTCTTGCATCTTAAATATTAATTTGTTCAAAAATAGTGTATTAAAATGCGGTAAAGGGTAAAAAAAAATTAAATTGTGTTTTTATTAACTTTTAGTACGGTTCTTAAATTCATAACTGTTGCTATGAATGCTTTTTTTTATTTCTTTTTACTACAATTTAAAAAGATTATAATGCAAGTATCTGAAGTATTTTATTAAAGAGAAGATAAGATTTTTTCACACTAGATCTTTTATTAAAAAATGCGACAATTGATTCAAAAAAGAGGAAGATGTTAAATGTTCCTCTTTTTTATATATAACTGTATTTTATTATTTGCTTATCTGTATTTTTCCAGCGACACTGGCACTTACGTCGGATTGTGCATGCACTGTAAGTGTGTTTCCAGATGCTCCGTTAAATATTACCGTCATATTTAAAACAGAAGTGTCCATATGCGTGTAATATCCATTGCCATAACTTATTAAAGGTGCGACAGTAAAGCAAGTCGATTCAGCACATTAACGTAAGATTTTTATCTTTAATATAAGGCAGCGCTTTTCTAAGTCTGGCAATTTCTGCATGCTGGGCTGTGCATTAAGATATTGAAATAAGCCAGAGATTGATATAAAGAAAAAACTTTTTCATTTTACTGTTTTTTGAAATATCTCCTAAATTTACAAATCGGCAGGATCTGGTAGAATTAAATTGCAGATTTGGTCTGTTTTAATGGAAGTGTCACTGTAAATTCTGCACCATTATCTTTTTTTCCTGAAGCGCTGATTGTTCCATTATGTCTTTTTGCTATTTTTCTGCAGAGCGACAGACCCAGACCGTTTCCTTCATACTCATCTTTGGAGTGCAGCCGTTCAAAGTCCTTAAAAATTCTATCAGCGTAAATTGGATCCAGTCCAATTCCATTGTCTGTAATTACTATCTTTAGAAAATCCAAATCGTTATCTTTGATAACTGATGATTTTATGGTAACACGAGGAGGCTGATCCGGTTTTGAAAACTTTAGAGCATTTTGAATAAGATTGTAAAAGAGCTGGTGTATGAGAATTGGCGCTCCTTCTATATCGGGAAGCTGACCGGTGATAAGAATTGCTCCTTTTTCTTTTATTATAAGCTCAAGATCTGTCTTTACATTCTTAATAATCGCATTGAGATTTATTTTTTCAACAGTCTGTATTGATTTGTTAATAGTAGAATAGGCTAAAATCCCTTCAATAATATTCTGCATCCTTTGCGTGGTCTGATCTAGTTTTTCAAAATACCTTTTAGATTTTTCCTTTAAAAAATCCTGCGTCTCAATTTTTAAGAGATTATTAAAAAATTTAATTTTCCGAACAGGCTCTTTAAGATCATGGCTGACAATACGGGCAAAATGAAGAAGATCATTATTGGAGCGGCGAAGCTCTTCTGTGTTTTCTGCGACCTGTTTTTTTAATTCTTCCTGAAACTTCTTCTGCTCATTAATATCCAGAATAGTTCCTATAATTGTCTGGGGTACGCCATTTGGATCATGAACAATCTTTCCGGTAATTTTTACCCACTTCTCCGATTGATTCCTGATTATTCTTGCTTCATAAGAAATAAGCCCTGTAATTTCGGCTTCTCTATGTGCATTCTCGCGGACAGCCAGATCTTCTGGATGTATTTTTGAAATCAATTCATCAATATCTTTCAGTTCATCAACTGCTAGAATCTGCTTAAAGTTTCCGCATGCAGTAACTTCTCTGGTTGTTAGATTTATCTCGTATGTTCCTATGCCGGATGCATCAATTGCCATTTTAAGCCTTTCATCTGCCTCACGGTTCTTCTGTCTGGATTCATGAAGTTCGGTTACATCGGCAGCAGTATTTAAGACACCGTATATATTTCCATCTGAATCGTAAAGAGGAATAAAACTATAGTTAAAGTAATAGGATAAAATTACTCCATTTCTGTTTACTTCTACTTTTTCATCACTGGCTTGAATTGGTATGCCCGTTTTTAAAACGCTCATAGCCTGATTAGAAAAATACTCTTTTTTTGAATCTGGAAGCACTTCAATAAATTTTCTTCCCATCACCTGCTTTCCTCTTCCCCATGTTTCAGTCATAGACTGATTGGCAAATATAATCTTCAGGCTGTCACCGGCATAGACAGCAGTGGGCAGCAGGGTATTGTCCGCTATGTCTTGCAGAAGAATCGTGTTTGTATGCATGGATTATGATTTTTTGGTGCTGTAAAGTTATTTTAATGTTGATTGATTCAATTATCCCAGCTCAACGAGATGTTTCATAATTCCCATGTTTGTTGTGGGAATTATGTAAATTCAAATTATATTTAAAATTGGGGTAAAAATTGATTTTAAAACAGTGGAGAATGTCGGTAATTTAGATGGCAGCTTAATTTTTTTTGAAATGTTAGTTTGCTCTACTCTAAGACTGATTTATAATCTCTTTCAAAAGCAAATATTTTTGCCATTACTTTATTTTTCAAATTATCATAGATGCCGAAAAAAAAAGATAACTGATAACTAAATGATTATTTCTAACCTTTTGTATATCAGTAATATAAAGTGATACCTAAGCAAATACCTTTGTATTTCAATTTAAAAAATAAAAAGATGAATTACAAACTTTTAGGAAAGAGAACAGGTTTACCGGTTAGTGAATTTACAATAGGTGCCGGAAATTTTGGGCAGGCATGGGGATATGGCATGGACTCAAAAGAAGCGGATAGAATAGTTTCATTTTATACTGAGCATGGAGTAAATCTTATAGATACATCGGATACATATCAATGCGGCGAATCAGAAATTCTTGTAAAAGCAATAGCCTCCAAACGAAATGATCTGGTAATCACTACCAAATATACCAGAGGAATAGTCCCGGAGCAGGCTTTAGGAAAGCTTGGCAACCATCGTAAAAATATGGTTCAGCAGTATATTTTAATGTTAGGTTTACTTTAAGTTATCGAGATGTTGAAGAAATAAGGAAGATAATGGGAGTGACTGTGGATCATGCTGAGATCCAACGCCGGATTTATAAATTTACAACTTATATTGAAGCTATTTTTAGCAGCTCTTCCCGCTATTCGTCCCAATCGTTTTCGCCGAACACCAGCAAAAAGGTAATTTCAATTCTATCGCAGCCTGCTGATTTAAAGGGAGCTTTTACTGCCTGGTATCATTTGATTATCGTAATTATTCTTTAGAATTTTTGCCGCTACGTTAAGTTCTACATAAACAAGTATGCAGATAATAGCTGTTTCAGTTGAAAAATAAATCAAACCAAGAGCTGTAATCTGTTCATAATGAATAAATAAAAAGATTAAAATTAACACGCAGTAAAGTAAATTGGCAAAACTTATTATTCTTATGTAAATCCTCCATTTTTCTTTCAGCAGTAAGAAGCATAATGCTGAATAAAGACAGAAAAAAGCCGCTATTGACCAAAGTATGGTTAGTGTAGTTTTAGGCATGCCAAAATACTTGGTAAGATTTTGCAATACGGCAAAAAGTAATAGAGCAGTAAGAAAAGCTCCTATGCTGTCAATTAAAAAAAGTGTCTTAGGTTTTTTGACTAAGTGATTTGTCAATTTTTCAATAATCCTATTCATTTTCAATGGTAATTAAGAACTAATTTAAGTTTTTTTTACTTAAGAGTTTTTCCTGTTTGATCAATAATAAATATTTATTTAATATTCACCACAAAAAAATAGCAGTTAGTTTGAATTTAGGATTACTGTGTAAAAAGTTTAAATAATTCGTTTATTTTCTAACTGATATAATGCCGTTAAAGTATTTTAAAATTGATAAACCTTTAAAATTTTTAAATTTTAAATTATATAAATTAAATTTACGCTGCTTTATTATTATAAAATCATAATAGTATCTTAGATCTTGCTTAAGAATATTGATTATTTTAAAACATGGCTTAAATTTGCCTGGTGCGAAAACTCATTATATATATCTTCGTTTTTCTAATTGTATCCAATATTGGGTTCTTTCAGCAGTTTTATAAACTGCCCGTATTGATTGAACATTATAATGAACATAAACAAAGACAAAACGTAAGTTTTATTGATTTTCTTGAGATGCACTATTGGGGAGAAGATTTAAACGATAATGATACAGATCGTGACATGCAGCTGCCTTTTAAGCATATTTCAAGTTCTTCTTTCCAGCTTGTATTTGTTCCTGCAGATAAGGCTGTATTTAATATCTCTATTAATATTGGATTTTCAAAGTCTGACAGTATTCCTTACAAATCTAATTTGTATTCTAATCCCGCTTTATTCTCGGTTTTCAGACCTCCTATAGCATAATTTAATTTTCGAAGATTTTTATTGTGGTTGGAACATTTTTATGTTTTGGCCATGACATTATTATTTCAAAAAAATTAAATCAAATTATGCTCAATAAGATCATTCAATTTTCAGTTAAAAATAAACTGGTAATTGGTGTCTTCACTTTGCTGTGGATCGTCTACGGTGTTTTTGAAGTTACCCGTTTACCAATTGATGCCGTTCCTGACATCACCAACAATCAGGTTCAGATTATTACAACCGCGCCGTCTTTGGGTGCCGAAGATGTAGAACGTTTAATCACTTTTCCGATAGAACAAGCGATAAGCAATATTCCACAGCTTAAAGAAAGCCGCAGTATTTCCCGTTTCGGACTTTCGCTTGTAACCATTGTTTTCGCCGATGATACTGATGTGTATTGGGCACGTCAACAGGTGGCAGAACGTTTGCAAAAAGTAGAGATTGCTGAGAATGCCAGTATACCGGAAATGGCTCCCGCAACAACAGGTTTAGGCGAAATTTATCAATATGTTTTAAAACCCCAGCCCGGTTATGAAACCAAATATTCGCTTGAAGATTTGCGTACCATTCAGGACTGGACGATTCGCAGACAGCTTCTTGGAACTCCTGGAATTGCTGATGTGGCAACTTTTGGGGGAAAGCTAAAACAATATGAAATTGCCGTAAATCCGTCGCGATTGAAAGCGCAAAATCTGACTATAAAAGAAGTTTTTACGGCTTTAAGCAGTAATAACGAAAATACGGGAGGCGCTTATATTGAAAAAGGACCAACTGTTTTGTATATCCGAAGCGTTGGACTGACCCGAAATATTAAAGATATTCAGAATATTATTGTCAAAAATACGCAGGCAGGAACTCCCATTTTAATTAAAGATATTGCCGAAGTAAAAATGTCTTCTGCAATACGTTACGGCGCTTTAACGACAGATGATATTGGCGAATCTGTTGGTGGAATTGTAATGATGCTGAAAGGCGAAAATGCCAATAACGTTATTGTTAATGTAAAAAAACGTGTTGCCGAAATTGAAAAGATTCTGCCAAAAGGTTTGAAAATTGAACCTTTTTTAGATCGTACCAAAATGGTTGACAATGCAATTGGTACAGTAGAAAAAAACCTGATTGAAGGTGCTTTGATTGTGGTTTTGGTTTTAGTTCTTTTTCTTGGCAATTTACGAGCCGGATTCATTGTGGCTTCTGTTATTCCGCTAGCGATGCTGTTTGCCATTATTATGATGAACACTTTTGGCGTAAGCGGAAATTTGATGAGTCTTGGAGCGCTCGATTTTGGTCTAATTGTCGATGGTGCGGTCATTATTGTCGAATCGATTCTGCATCATATTCATAGCGCCAAAAAATACAAAGGAATCGATACTATTTCACAGCAAGAAATGGACAAAGAAGTTACAGGTTCTGCCGGAAGAATGATGAATGCCGCGGTTTTTGGACAAATCATTATTCTGATTGTTTACCTGCCAATATTATCACTGGAAGGAATCGAAGGCAAAATGTTCAAACCAATGGCACAAACTGTTGCTTTTGCGATTTTAGGAGCATTTATTCTTTCGCTGACTTATGTACCAATGGTCAGCGCTTTATTTATCAGTAAAAAAATCAGCCATAAGCCTAATTTTTCTGACCGAATCATGATAAAATTAGAAGGTTACTATGAAAATTGGCTGTCTAAAGCTTTAAAAGTTAGAAAAGGAATCGTGGTTTCGGCTTTCGTTTTATTCGGGATCGCTTTGCTGCTTTTCAGCCGAATGGGAGGAGAATTTATTCCGCAATTAGAAGAAGGCGATTTTGCAGTAGAAACCAGATTGCTTTTAGGAACCAATCTTTCGACCACAACAGAAACCATTCAGAAAATTTCAAATACACTTAAAAAGGAATATCCAGAAGTAGAAAAAGTAGTTTCGAGAATTGGTAGTGCCGAGATTCCAACTGATCCAATGCCTATCGAAGGCGGGGATATGATTATTGTATTAAAGGATAAATCAGAATGGACAAGCGCTTCTTCGTTTCCGGAACTCGCAGATAAAATGACTAAAACGGTAAAACAAGTAGCTCCGGGAGTTACAACCGGTTTTCAGTTTCCGGTGCAAATGCGTTTTAATGAATTAATGACGGGCGCCAAACAGGATTTGGTCTGTAAAATTTACGGAGAAGATCTGGATAAACTGGCTGAATATGCAGAAAAATTGGGCTCAATCAGTAAAACGGTCAAAGGTGCAGCAGATTTATATGTCGAAAAAGTAACCGGAATGCCTCAAATCGTAATTGATTATGATTGGGCCGAAATGGCGAAATACGGCATTTATGTTTCAGATATCAACCAAACGGTAAATGCTGCTTTTGCAGGAGCTGTAGCAGGAAGTATTTACGAAGGCGAAAAGCGTTTTGATATGGTGGTAAGAGTTGAGGCAAGCGGTCGAAAAGATATAGATGACGTTCGAAACCTGTTGATCTCAACTCGTTCAGGAATACAGATTCCGCTTTATCAGGTCGCTTCTGTAAAAGAAGTGGAAGGACCTAACCAAATTCAGCGAGAAGATGCTAAAAGAAGAATTATCGTTGGGTTTAACGTAAGAGGTCGCGACGTAGAATCGATTGTGGAAGAGTTGCAGAAAAAAGTCAACAGTCAGATCAAATTTGATCCCGGTTATTATATCACTTACGGTGGTACTTTCGAAAATTTACAACAGGCAAAATCACGTTTGGGAGTTGCTGTTCCGGCAGCTTTGTTTATGATTTTGGCTTTATTATATTTTGCTTTCAGATCGTTTAAAGAAGGAATTATCATTTTTACTGCCATTCCGTTATCGGCAATTGGTGGTGTTTTTGGTTTGGCTTTGCGTGATATGCCTTTTAGTATTTCAGCAGGAGTTGGTTTTATTGCATTGTTTGGAGTGGCAGTTTTGAACGGAATTGTACTAATATCCGAATTCAATCGAATACAAAAACAGGGCGAAATTACAGATCCATTTCAAATTATCATTACAGGAACCAAAAACAGATTGCGTCCCGTATTAATGACGGCTGCGGTAGCTTCTTTAGGATTTTTGCCAATGGCTTTGAGTAATGGAGCAGGAGCAGAGGTACAGCGTCCGTTAGCGACAGTTGTTATTGGCGGATTGATAACGGCAACTTTGCTGACTCTTTTTGTGCTTCCGGCCATTTATTTAATGACGTATCATACTAAAGTATTTTCGAAAAAAAACAAAAAAAATAAAATGGATAAACTGACTTTATTGCTTGTTGCTTTATTGGTTACAGCTTCAGTACAATCACAGCAAAAGCCTGTTTCTTTAGATGAATCCTTATCAATTGCACTTCAGAATAACAGAAGAATTAAATCGGCTCAGTTGAACGAAAAATCTAAAGAGCAATTGCAAAAATCGGCTTATGATATTCCAAAACTAGCTTTAGATGCTGATTATGGCCAGTTTAATAGCAGTGTTAATGATTCTCGCTTTGGCGTAAGCCAGACTTTTGCTTTTCCAACACTTTATACCCATCAGAAAAAAGCATTGCAGGAAAATTATAATGTTGCCAAAGCTACATCACAACTGACTTCGCAACAGATTAAATCGAATGTAAGAAGTTTGTTTTATTATTATATCTGGTTGAATAGCAAAAAAGAATTATTGGCTTACGCCGATTCTATCTACAGGTTAATGGAACAGAAATCTGATTTACGTTATAAAACAGGAGAAACCAATGTATTGGAGAAAAGCGCTTCTCAATCGGCTAGACAGTTTTATACCAATCAGCTTACGATGGTCAATAAAGATATTGCCATTACCTTAAAATCTTTTAATACCATATTGCAGGATAGTCTAGTGCATGTTCCGGCTTCGGCAAACATTAAACATGATTTTGCTATTTCGTTAAACGAAAAAATAAATACGGCTGAACTTCCGCAAATCAAGCTATCAAATCATGAAGCAGAAGCGGCAAAATGGAAATGGAAAACAGAGCAGGCTAAACTAATGCCGGATATTACGGTAGGATATAATAATCTAAGCATTATTGGTACACAAACCAGTGCTGCAGGACAGGAAGTGTATTATGACAACAGTCACAGGTTTAGTTATGTGAATTTAGGATTGTCATTTCCGTTATTTTTTTCGAGTCAGTCATCACGCAATAAAGCAGCTAAAATTGAATATGAGAATTACAAAATGATGGCCGAATCGGTAAAAGTCGAAATGACAACTGAAATCGCCAATGCGGTTAGTGAAGCCGAAAAATATAAAGAAAGCCTTTTTTATTACGAAAATGAAGGACTTAAAAATGCGACTGTTATTATTGATGCAGCAAACAGCCAACTTGAAAATGGAGACATTGATTACCTGCAATGGGTTTTGGTCGTAAATCAGGCCATTACCATTAAAAATGAATACCTCGACAGGATTAACGATTATAATAAAGCGATCATTAACCTGCAAACACTCACTAATTTATAATATAATGAAAACATATAGCATCACAATTTTTAGTCTTTTATTTCTGGTTTCATGCCACAGCGATAAAAAGAATCAGGAGAAAGCAGTAACACAAAAACAGGAAAATACCATTCAGTTAAACAACGAACAAATTAAAAACGCCGGACTTGTTGTGGGAAATCCGGAAGAAAGAACGGTTAAAGGAATATTACAGCTACAGGGAACTGTAACGGTTCCGCCAAAAAGTGTTGTTTCGGTTAGTATTCCGCTTGGCGGCTATATTAAAAAAACAGATTTGATGGCAGGAATGCACGTTCGAAAAGGACAATTATTAGCCGTTGTTGAAGATATGCAATACATACAACTGCAACAGGATTACCTTACGGCGAAAGAAAAATTTCAATTGGCTAAAAGCGAATACGACCGACAAAAAGAACTAAATGCCAAGAAAGCAAGCAGTGATAAATTGTACGAGCAAACGGCTACAGAAATGCAGACACAGCGTATTTATATGTCTTCACTGGCACAAAAATTATCGTTATTAGGGATTAATGTAAAAACACTGTCGGCTTCAAATATCAGTAAAACGGTTTCAATTGTTTCGCCTATAAATGGCGTTGTATCTAAAATTAATGTAAATGTTGGGAAATATATTGCCGCCACAGATATGCTTTTTGAATTGATGCAAATGAGCGATATTGTTTTGGTTATGAACGCTTTTGAGAAAGATGTTCATTTGCTTTCAACAGGACAAACATTAAGTGCTTTTACAAATGCTAATCCTTCGAAGAAATTCCCTGCAAAGATTGCTTATATCAACCGCAGTCTTAACGACGATCGTGCAGCCGAAGTTATTTGTAAAGTAAACCAATACGATCATGCCTTAATTCCAGGGCTTTTTATTAATGCTGAAGCCGAATTTGAAAATGAAAAAGCCATTACAGTTCCGGAAGACGCGGTAGTAAGATGGCAGGGCAAGTTTTTTGTTTTCGCTTTAAGCGGAAATAATCAATACAAAATGGTGGCAGTAGAACCGGGAACTACAACGGATGGTTTCCGTCAGATTAAATCTTCGGTTGTTGATAAAACGTCAAAAATTGTGATTAAGAATGCTTATACACTTTTGATGACTTTTATGAATGGCGGAGATCAATAAGAGTTTTTTATACTAGCAGCAATAAAGGGGATAGTCTAAGCAGCTATTCCCTTTTTTTATTCAAAAGGGCTGATAGATATCTTTGATTGATATCTGCTTTTAAGTACTGAAAATCCTATATAGAAATTAGGGAATAACCAGTTTTTTGCCTCGAGCGAACAGTAGAAAATAATCGAAAATTGGACCTTTATAAAATCTGTTGGTAAAATGGGTTTGGATTAGCAAGGATGCACTTAAATCATATTAGGGATCTCTCCATGCTATAGAATCCCCGGACGACATCCAAATCAAATTAAAACAACAACTACTGCCACATTTTAGCTGAACTATGCAAAACTCTTTAAATCTTCCATAAATTTTATGGTAATTTTTTATTTCGCGGCCACAAAGCCAATTGACGCCCGATGAAGATAATTGGCGTCATTTTTTATATATAGTATAATCAAATAAACTCTGTTTTATTTTTACTTTTATTTTCTTTTTTAGCCTCCTTTCTCCATCTGCCTACTCAATTTTTCAGCATCGATTGCTTTGCCAGTCCGCTTGATGGTTTTTTTATTGCCATAAGCTCGATAAAAGTAAAAGAAAATGAAGAAGATTACAAATTCAAAACATTATGATATGTTTGCCCTTTCTCAAGCAGTGCTGGTAAGTGTCAAAACAAATTCTGTATAGAAGAGAATATTTCTGCATGCTCTTAAAGCCGAAAAAATTATCTTTAAAGAAGGTATCTTTAAATCATGAAATACATCAACAAACATTCTAAATCAAAGGATTCATACACTGATGCCTATTATTAAGATTCAATGCAAAATCCTTTTTTTAAAGCCGCATATTTATCCGGATATGGAGGATAAGATAGCATCATTAGGCGCGCAAATCTTGTGATTTTTATGCAACAAAAAAACTTCATTGTTTTTGATGCAATGAATTTTTCTTCAACTTGATTTTAATCTATAGTAAAACTGGTTTGGACCTTTAACTCAACACCAATTTTATCTTTTAAAATTTTCTTTTGTATCATCTCTGACTGATGGGTACGAAAGAATGACTTATTTGAAACAATTGGCTCAATAATTATGTTGGAAAGATTTGGATGATGCTCTTTAAAACTTAAGATCGTTTCTTCAAATTTTCTTCTTGCATCAATCAGCCAGTCACCTTTTGGACGATTTTTAATTTCAAAAAATAATATCCATTGATCATCTTTATATAAAAAACCTTCACACCTTTTTATTATTCCTCGGTCAATTGTATTTACGTTATCGGAAGAAAACCCATTAATACTGCTGTTATCATCACTAACATCATATGTTCCGGTCCTAAATATATCCAGACAATAGTCAATTGCTTTATATTTTACTTCTATTTTTTTTGGGTTTTCTATCGTAAAATCCCATTGATTTTCTTTGTCTAATAAAACAATTGCAGGTATGCGTGTATTTGCATTTGCATCACTTATACCAAAACGATCATTGGAAAAAGGAAAATGACATTCAATAGATTGGGTTTGACAATTACCGACCAAATTATTACAAGGCACTGAAAAAAAGTTTATTGGCATAATTCGTCTTCAAGGTCTAACAGGTTAGAAAAAAGTTCATTTGATTCTGCAAGAACATCGTTCAGATAGTTTTTGTCTGAAGGAAGTCCTTTATAAGTTTCCAGTTTACTAATGCTGCCACTTGTTTCTTCCAATTGATATACAACTAAATTATTTCCATTAAGCGTAGAATTTAATGGAACGATTTCATCTAATCTATTTTTTAATTCAGCAGATGATTTTTTCACTTTATCTTTTAATTTGTCTGCTTCAACAGCTAATGTTAGATAATTTATCAAATATGGGCTATGTGTTGTCATTATCAGTAGATTACTTCCGTTGTTGTATGCTAATAGACTATTCAATAACAATCTTTGTGAACTTGGAAATAAATTCTGTTCGGGCTCTTCAACGATATTGACAAAGTACCTGCTGACATACTTTTCATTTATTCTTTTTTCTTTTGTTCGTATTGTTTTTTCATCAAGCGCTAACTTATTCAACTCTTTTAATTCATTATTTCTGCGAATGGTTTGATCAGTGCTTAATAATTCCAATAATTTCTTTTCTCCCTGCTTTACAAATTCAATTAAATATTTTGTTACCCAGTATAATGGTACTATGGAGTGGAAGCCGCTTGACGCATCAGAAAGTTTTAATCTTTTACCCCCATCAAATTCGAGATAGTTTTCATCTTCTTTTGGATCATAAACAACTTTAGTATCGTTTATAGGCAGTTCAATTGGTTTTCCTTTGTGAGAAAGCTGAGCGTTACGAAATTCAACAGAATAATTTTTTAAGCTTCCCACAATCAGGTCAGAAACCTTGTTGATGTTAGTAATTGAACTTAGAAAATTCCGCTCTGCGGGAACATACATAATTTTTGGCTGCTTGACCGATTTATTGTTTAGTTTTATTGCACTAACAGAATTTTCAGCAAAAACAATATGATACGAAACTCCTTTATATTCGAGCTTTGTATCAGTAAATAAATAATTTTCTATTCTATGAAATTCTATAAGTTCAATAAAATAGTCAAAGGAAATATTACTAGCCTTTACATCGCCTCTTACCAATGCTTTTTCTAACCATATAAATGAAGAAATTAACTTTGCTAGTGTACTTTTTCCTGAGCCCTGATTCCCAATAAATACGGTGACTTTGTTTACCTCAAACCAGCCATCATTATCCTGATAGCCATCTTTAATCGGTCCAAAATTCTTAATTCTTAATTTAATCATTGTTCAATAGGTAAGTTAAGCAAATTTACATAATTTATAAATCAAAAACTAAGAACAATCATCAATGTTATTTATAAAGAACTCTTTGGTCTGCTTAGAATTTTTACGAAATGTTATTTGCGTAAACTCATTTCTTTAGTCTATAATAACGCAGTATATGTGATATATTCGCTGTGCAGATGGAAGCCATTTTTAATCATTGGGCAAAAATCCGATTAACGGATAATGAAATAGAAAAGCTCATACAGTTCTGCTCTTGTTCCAAATAAGGAAATACTGAAATCCATTGAAGGGGACAGAGTAGAGGAACTCTCAACTTGTTTTGCCAATATGGCCGATAATGCTTTCCATTATGATATGAGCAACCTGGCATAATTGATGGACACCATCAAAGGAACTTTATTCTGATGGGAGGTAAAGCACAAATCTGCACACAGTTGCGTTTTAACCTTTCTTTGGATTTTACCACTAAAGGCTCGGACCTCTTGATTCTTAATTAGATAATTAAGACAAAAGTATGATAAGTCAGAAGATAAAAATGAAGAAATCATTGAGGCTGCCAATTTAGCCCAGACGATAAAGCAGGCTGGCTATTTCAGGAATTTTTCCATACCGATAAACTCTGTTAGCAGTTTGATAAAAAACGGCAGCTATTACATTAACTTATTCCTGATTCAGACCTGAGGCGGAAAATGGCTTGGCAGCAAACTTTTTTTAAATCTGCGTCCCGTACGACATGCCAGTTAAAATGAATTAAGCATTTTTTATTTGGACTTTATTTTAAGTAATGAAACATTTTAAAGAGGTATTGCATATCCATGCTGCAGGGAATATTATGCTGCTGAGCCGTTAAACCGC
This sequence comes from Flavobacterium flavigenum, assembly GCF_027111255.2. Classification (NCBI taxonomy): domain Bacteria; kingdom Pseudomonadati; phylum Bacteroidota; class Flavobacteriia; order Flavobacteriales; family Flavobacteriaceae; genus Flavobacterium; species Flavobacterium flavigenum. The sequence continues at coordinate 4,985,890 of NZ_CP114285.2, forward strand.
AATGATGCAGGTAATTACTTTGCCTTCCTTTCCAGTTCCAATGCGGCAGAATATTAGGTTTTTTTTCTTTTGTCATAAATATAAATTAATCTATAAAGATAAATATACTTTTTAGTATATTTGTTTTTTAATTTAAAAGATAATGCTTACAAAGGCCGAAAGAACAAAACAATTTATACTGGAAACTGCGGTGCCTATTTATAATGAAAAAGGTATATCTGGAGTCAATATTGATGATATTCTGGAAGCTACAAAACTTACAAAAGGCTGTCTTTACGGTCATTTTGAAAATAAAGAAGATTTATCAGAGCAGGTTATTGACTTATCGCTTAAAATGGTTTCTGATAAAATAAGGACTGCAGTTCACAATGGGAAAACCATAAAAGGTAAAGTGTTTGCCTTTTTAGATTTTTATAAAAATCCAATTAATACTTACATATCCGGCGGATGCCCAATATTTAATTCCGCCGTAGAAGCGGATGATAATTATCCTTTGATAAAAGAGAAAGTTTCAAAAATATTTAGGAATGGCCAGAATGAATTATCTTCTCTTCTTCAGGAAGGAATAAATAATGGTGAGTTTTCCAATACACTTGATCCTGTTGTTTTTGCTTTTAAATTAACAGCATCGGTTGAAGGGGGACTAGTAATGTGCAGAGTCATGAACACAGCCAAGCCAATGTTAGGACTTATAAAAAGTCTCAAGTCTGAATTAGAACTATATGTAAAATAATTTTTTTTACTCAAAACGGACTAAAAAGTATATTTTTAAGCATGGCAAAAAATTGGAAGGCACATTTTTTTATAAAATACACAAGAAGAATTAATTTAATACAAAAGGAAAAACAGTCCTAATTACCGGAGCAGTTACTGAATCGGTCTAGAGTAGGCAAAACAGTTTTTAGCCGAAGGGGCATTTGTTATTATGACAGCAAGAAATCAGGTAAAATTAGATACGGCTAAAAAAATGCTTCCATCATTGAAGATTATTAGAAGTGATGTTGAATGTTCAGAAAACGCAAGATTACTTTTTTAAAAAGCACTTTCTTTGGGAGGAATAGATGTTTTATGTAACAGCGCAGGTGTAGGAAGTCCAGCAACTAATGTATAGGTGTTTGAAATGCTGGCTCCTGTTCCAGCTACAGAAATGACTGCAGATAGAAGTGACAAGAAAATAACTCCAGAAAAACTGGTAAAGGCCCTTGTCTCAGCAATTAAAAAGGATCAGTTTACGATCAGGCTGGGAGATGATAGGTTATTATATATTGGCAATAGACTGTTTCCACAGCCGGCTTTTAATTTAGTAAATCCTTAAAAGATGTATAAAGTGCTTAAAAGTAATTAAAATATTAAGGAAAAAATATGATGCAATTCTACAATATAAAAACAAACACATTTCATAAGAAAAACAATCGTTTTTTGATTCATAATCGTTTTCTTCTTTAATTTTTAAACTTTTATAGGTTGAATATGCAAGATGCTATTGAGAGTCTAAGTAAAATAAATGAGTATCATTTTAATCATTATCAAGCCAATATGCCAAGGTTTTCTCTTTACGAGCTGGATTATTATCTGAAAAAGTATGATAAAAAAAGAAGGAAGTTTCATAGTGAAAACTATTACCAGATAATTTGGTTTAAAAAAGGAAAAGGCACTTATTTTTGTGATTATAAAAGACATGATATAAACGGAAATACACTTTTTTTTGTAAGTAAGGAGCGTGTTCATTATTTTGATAAAGAAATAAATTATAATGGGATTTTGATCCAATTTAACGATCAGTTTTTAATTCATGATAATGATGGTGGTGATTTTTTTTTAAGATATAATTTGTTTAGCAGTTTTTACCCTCCCTATGTATTACCTTCTGATGAAGACAGTTTTATTTTAGATGAATATTTGGATCTGTTTAAAAACGAATTGACAAAAAGACCGTACGGTCAGATAGATTTTATCAGAAATTATCTTAAGGTTTTTTTAATTCAGTTAAAGCACCAATGGAATAAAATTAATACAAATCAGGGACAGCAGATTTTACCAGATGATAAAAAACAATTAAAGCTAGTAAGATTTCTTAATCTGATAGAAGATAATTTTAAAAATGGAATCAATGTCTCACAATACGCTGCGTTGATGGATATATCATCAAGAACTTTATCGGAATTAACCCGTCAGATGCTAGACAAAAGCCCTTCAGAATTAATACATCAAAGAATCATTGCTGAGGCAAAAAAAATGCTCCTGGATACAAATTACAGTATAAATAAAATCGGATGCAGTCTTGGTTTTAAAGATGACTCCTACTTTGTGAAATATTTTAAAAAGCATACAGATATTTCTCCTCTGGATTTTAGAAGGCAGCATTTTTAAGAAAAAAACATTGTGTAAGATTCATAAAAAGAGCAATTTTAACAATTTTATCAATTTACGTTAAGAGCATGAATTTGGAATTCCATCTTATTTTATGTAATCGGTGTTGAGATATGCACTTTATTTTATTTTTACTCCATAAATCTAAAACGAATAATTTGTTTTAGGATCCTGCTGAAAACAGCTTTTTGTAAATCTTTTCATTTGTAAGGTTATTTTTATAATGATATCACTTTTATTTTGCTCTGACATTAGGCTGATTTGCCATTAAGTTTAAAGCGAAATTGAGCTGTGTTAAACTGCCGTTGATAGAACTTTTTTCATTTCTAAAGTCTAATTGATTTAATTGGAATATTTACTAAGATTAGTTTAATAACCATTACTGCCAACGTATTTTTTGAAATAGTTTTAAGATGATATTATAAATTTTAAGCAGCAGTTAAATAAGTATTAAATCTGTTATGTGCAGTTTCCAGTATAAATTGTTTTTTTCTTTCAGCTTTGTCTGCTTTATTTTTGCAATCAGAAACTAAAATATGCTAAAAAGTTTATTTTATATACTTTTTGGTATATTTTTTTTAACTTTACTAAGTGTAAAAAGTCAATTTATAATTTGGCGGGTCTGTAAGATCATAAATGCTGTATAAGATCTTTTGATTATTTTCTTATAAGTAATGTAGTGATAATATCTGCGGCTGATTATAATTTTAAAGTTAGATGTTATTTTTTTAATAGTTATAAGCAAAAGTTTTGTTTTCAGTAACTGCAGAGCCTCAATTAAATTTAATTCTGTTGGGTTAACTCATTTAGATCAAAACAAATGTTATAACAGTGCATTTGAAAATAAAAGCAGAATAAAAACTTTTTTGGATGCGATTATATTAAAAACGGAAATTGTGATGTTTTGTTTACGGTTTAATTTTTTTGAAAATTAATAATAGGAAGAATTAATGAAATTTATAATCAAAAGATATATAGCTGTTAAATCGTTAAAATTAAGCTGTTTTATTTTGTTATTTTTTAAATTTTAAGAAATATTGAAATAATTTTCAAAAATAAATTGATAGATGTGGAAAATATTTAGTTTTGCATAAATGTAAATCTTAAAGGATTTTATTTTTTTAATGGACAATAAAAAAGGCGATAGTAATCTGTGGAATCAAATCAAAAAAGGGGATTCCTATGCATATCATAAATTATATGATAGCTATATAGATGCCCTTTTTACTTTTGGAATTCAGTATACAAATGATGATGCCCTGGTTGAGGATTCCATACATGATGTTTTTATAGAACTTCATCAATATCGCAATAAAATTGCTGAAGAGGTAGCTGTTAAATCTTATTTATTTAAGTCTCTTCGACGTAATATACACCGAAAACTTAAGGCTAAAACTAAATTGGTTTATCATCAGAGTATGGAAGAGGGCATATATGTAACAGATTCAGCTGAAGATGAATTTATTTTTAATGAAACCATTTTAAATAGAAATACTGCACTGGCTTTACTTTTAAGTTCTCTGACTGAAAAACAAAGGTATGCCCTTCATCTTCGATTTAGTGAAGATTATTCTTATGAGGAAATTTCCTCTGTTTTAGGTATAACTCTTGAATCTTGCAGGACTCTGATTTACAGGTCTTTAAAGGATATAAGAGCTAAACTTTAAAAAAACTTTAAAAAAAGATTAAATTTCATGTCTATGTTTTTGCTTTTTTGTCCTCTTAGTAAATAGAGAACAATAAAAAGTAGAATATTTTGCACCCAAACTTCAAAATTTTATCAGATGAATCAAAAGCCGATCTAAAAGCTAGAATTGGAAACAGTATAGCTTTGGAAAAAAGAAAGGCCAGAAGAAGAAAAGTTCGTTTTATTTCATTTAGTATAGCTGCCGGTTTATTTATCTGTATAGGCATCACTGCTGTTTTTAAACTGCAGCATCAAAGACAAACCAGCACCATAGAGCAGTTTGCAAAAGGCACTGCTCAGGTAAACGCTTTTGAAAAAAGCAGTGCTGTTCAACTCGTGTTATCAAATAAGGAATCAGTTAGAGTTAGTGACAGTACAACAATTGCTTATGATGCATCAGGACATAGCATTAATGTCAACAATCAAGAGATAAATCAGAAAGGAGCGGCAGAGCAGCAATATAACACTGTTTTGGTTCCATATGGAAAAAGAGCGAAGCTAAGTCTTTCCGACGGTACGTTAGTATGGCTGAATTCTGGCTCAAAATTCATTTATCCAACTGTATTTAATACCCAAAGCAGAGAGGTGTTTTTAGAAGGTGAAGGTGTTTTTGAAGTTGCTCACAATGCAGCAAAACCATTTTATGTAAGAGCTGCAAATAATTACAGCGTACGTGTTTTGGGTACGCTATTTAATGTGAGCTGTTATGCCAATGATAATAAAGTTTCTACCTCATTACTGCGAGGTAAGGTAAGAGTGGTCTATGCTAAAAAAGGATTTTTTACAAATGATACCATTCAGACTGATCTGAATCCCGGAATGATTGCGGCTCTGGATTTAAAAAAACAAACCATAAAAACTTTAAAGCAGGATGTTACAGCACTTTTTTCTTGGAGAAAAGGCTATTATGAATTTACTGAACAGGGGCTTGAGTCAGTTTTAGATAAATTAACAAGATATTATAACGTCAATTTTGTTGTAAAGGGAAAGATAAATGAAAAAGAAACTTATTCAGGTGCATTCAAGCTTAATGATGATTTGGATAAGGTAATTAAAACACTGGAGGCGACAACCGGTTTTATGCTGTCATACGATCCGCAGGCCAGAAAAATAACTATTAACTAAATATAAATCGACCAAAATTACAATTTGCCTATGAGTAGATAAAAACATGACAAAATAAACTAGTAAAGATCAACCAAAAAAAAACCAAAAGATGCTCCAACATCTCTTGGCTTATGTAAAATTTTAATTGCAGATGCAATTAATGATATAACAAAACAAAATTATGAATAAAAATCATGATACAGGCTTTTTATTGCCTAAAAAAATCGTCAACCTTACTTTTATTTTATTTATGAGAGTATTCATTTTAGTTCTGTATTTAGGATTAACCAGTATCTACGCAAATGTAGCTAAAGCGCAAAATGAAATATCTGTAAAAGTTCAGGGTGCCTCGCTGCAGACACTTTTTGCAGACATCCAGCAAAAGAGTGATTATGTGTTTTTTTACAATGATGATCTGATAGCTTCTGTGAAAAAAGTAAGTGTTAATCAATATGGAACTGTTGAACAGATTCTAAATACTGCTTTATATAATACCGGCTTAACCTATAGTGTTATTGATAAACAGATAGTGATTAAAAAAAATAAAACTAAAACTTCGTCAGGTGAACTTGAACCTTTTGAGGTCAAGGGAACAGTTAGCGATAAAAAAGGGAATCGTCTGGTAGGTGTTAATGTCTTATTGGTAGGTACACAAATCTGGGATATTACCCGAGAAAAAGGAGAGTATCGTATTGAGGTAGTTGCTACAGATTCACTTAGGTTTTCTTATCTGGGTTTTAAAACTAAAACAATCGCTGTAAATAATAAAAAAGTGATAAACGTAGTTTTAGAGCCTCAGGTTGAATTGTTGAAAGATTTAGTTGTTGTTGCTTCAAATGGATATACTGATATTCCCAAAGAAAGAGTAACCGGATCTTTTGAAGTTATTGGAGCTAAAGAACTTTCCCAGGTTCCTACTGTCGACATCGCCTCTAGACTGGAAGGAAAAATTGCAGGAGTAAATGTTGATCCGAGAACAGGAAATATTACTATCAGAGGAACAAATAGTTACAGCGGTACTTCTCCGCTTATAGTTATTGATGGTTTTCCGCAGTCAGATAATGATTTTAAATTCAGCAGAAGAGGGGTTCCGGGTTCATCGATTTTAAGTTATCTTAATCCGGATGATGTGGAGAGCATCACTGTTTTGAAAGATGCGGCGGCAGCTTCTATCTGGGGGTCACGTGCTGCAAACGGAGTAATTGTCGTGACTACCAAAAAAGGCAAAAAAGCAGAACAAACAATTAATTTCAGCACCACTACTACAATTGGCGAGAAAATGGATTTAGGAAAACTGCGCGTCATGAATACCGCTCAGTATATTGATTACGAAAAAGACTTGGTTTCAGGAGGATTTGCATCAGATGACATCAGTAACTGGCAGGCAAAAAATCCAAGTGCTGCACAGGAAATCATGTTCAGACAGCAGAGAGGGGAAATTTCACTTACTGAGAGAGACCAATTATTAAATCAGCTGTCGCAGAACGATAATCTGGGGCAGATCAACAGATATTTACTAAGAAACTCAGCTACTACCCAATATGATTTGTCTGTAAGCGGAGGAAGCGATAAAAGCACTTATTACCTCTCTTTAGGCTATAATAAAGATGAGGCTGCTATGATTGGTAATCAATCTAAGTCTTATAATGTTACTCTGAATAATTCTTTTCAGCTCAAAAGTTTCTTAAAATTAAATACTGGTATAAACTACGTTTCGTCAAATTACCAAACCAACACAGTAGCAAATGAGGCTTTGTCAAATGTTTCAACAACGGCATTGCGCCCGTACGATATGCTTGCCGACCAAAATGGAAATGGCATAGACCGTTATATTATTTTCAGACCAGAAGTGGCAAAAGGATTTGAAGCCAAAGGATATCTGCCATGGACATATAACTATCTGGATGAACTAAACTATTCTAATGTAATCACAAAAGGAGCCAACATTCGATTGAATGCCAGTTTAACAGCAACAGTTACTAATTGGCTGAATTTTGAGGCTTCGGGAATGTATGCCAAAATTTCTAATAAAACCAAATCATTGAGCGAATTGGATAGTTATTACAGCAGAAATGCAATCAATGAAGCAACTTCTGTTAATGCTGCGGGCAAATTAGTATATGGTATTCCAGTCGGGGCATATTTATACAATTCAAATTCTGAAAATGAATCTCAGAGCATGCGTCTGCAGATGAATATCAATAAGAATTTCAACGAGAATAACAGCCTACACTTTTTAGCGGGATCAGAAGTAAGGGAAGAAAGAAGAGAAGGATCAGGCCAAAGGTTCTATGGCTATGATACTGACACCAACTCAGGACAATCTGTAAATCCTACTGTATATTATACTACAATTTACGGATGGCAGACCTACATAGGTACTTCTGATAACAGCATCAGTAAATTCAGAGACCGCTATTTATCCTATTATGGATTAGGCTCTTACGATTTTATGAACCGATATCACCTATCTGGAAGCGTGCGTTTTGATGACTATAATCTACTTGGTGCTTCCAGAAAAAACAGAGCGCTTCCATTATGGTCAGCTGGAGGTAAATGGGATATTAATAAGGAGTTTTTCTTAAGAGAGGTAAGCTGGCTTGACAATTTAGCAGCAAGGGTAACCTACGGTAAAGCAGGAAGTGCTCCCGGCGGAGGTTTTGGAAGTAACAGTGCTGTTATTGGTGTTGGGTCAATTGATTACAATACGCAGCTGCCTACCGCTTATATTTCACTTCCTGAGAATGCTGAGATTAAATGGGAAACAACAACAACGCTTAACTTTGGTTTGGATTACAGCGTTTTTAAAAACCGCCTTCGTGGAAGTGTTGATTTGTACTATAAAAAATCTAAAGATATTTTGACAAATGTCCCTTACAATCCAACTTATGGATGGAGTTATTTAAATTATAATACTGCGACACTGGATGGACATGGAGTAGATGTGAATATTGGCGCAGTAATAGTAGATAAAGCTTTTAAATGGGACAGTAATTTCAATTTTGCTTATAATACAAATGAGGTGTCAGATTCACGTTTTAAGGCCACTACTACCAATCAGTATCTTTTTTCCGGGCAGATAGAAGGGAAAGCCTTAACATCATTATATGCTTACAGATGGGCCGGGCTTGATGCTTCGGGACAGTCTACTATTTCTAAAAATGATGGTACTGTTATAAATTCATCTCAGGGTATTTCTTCGGTTGCTCCAGAGGATTTAAAATATATGGGCACCACTGTAGCTCCTTATTTTGGAGGCTTTATGAATAATTTCTCTTACAGCAATTTTACCCTTGGTGTTCAGGTAACTTATTACATGGGGCACGTATTTAGAAATTCGGTATTGCAAAATTATCCTTCTTATTCAGGAGTGCAATATGGAGCTGTTGGGAAAGATGAGCTGATTGCTGACCGCTGGAGACAGGCCGGAGATGAAGCCAGCACTAATGTTCCGGGATTGGCAAATATAAGCTACAACAGTCTAAACCGCTATCAAATGGCCGACATCAATGTGCTTCCTGCCGATAATATCCGTTTACAGCAGATTTCATTGGGTTACAGTGTTCCTTCAAAATTTTTAGACAAAACTTTTTTAAAGTCTTTGAGTTTCAATTTTGCAGCAAGAAATTTAGGTTTATTGTGGGTTAAGAATGATGAGGGTATTGATCCTCAGTACTTATCAAACAATAACTATAATACACTTGCACCGCAGCGTAATTATACTTTACAGTTTAATTGTAGTTTTTAATAAAAAAAAATAGACTTATGAAATTTCTAAAATTCACACTATATATTTTCCTGCCTCTGCTTTTATTAAACTCTTGTAGAGATTATGTTGAGGTGGAGCCGGTTGGAAACAACAGAATCTTAAAATACACTTCTGATTACAGAGGTCTGGCCAATAATTACAACGACATGACAGTTGCGGGAGGAATTTATCTGCCTGCAAACGCAGATGCGGAATTTTCTACAGCGTATCAAAATGGTGTTTCAACTATTTGGGCAAACAGTTATACCTGGCAGGATAAGATTTATGATCCGTCCCAGGGCGATTCAGACTGGATTGGTTTGTACAAAGCAGTTTACTACAGCAACGTAATCATTAACGGAGTTATGGGAAGTGAGAAAGGAACAGATTCAGAAAAAAAGGAAATCTATGCTGAGGCTTTTGTGCACAGAGCTTTTGCGTATTTACAATTAGTAAACACCTACGGTCCGCAGTTCGATCCAAAATCTGCCAATTCAGAAAAGGCTGTTCCTTTATTGTTAAATGCGGAACTATTTTCTTCTTTAGAAAGAAGTACGGTAGGACAAGTGTATGACCAGATTATTTCTGATTTGAAAAGTGCTTTAGCCAATGATATTCAGGATTCGCCGCAATTCAATGTTCTTCCTTCTAAAATAGCGGTCTATGCACTGCTTGCCAGAACATACCTGTATATGGGGCAATACGATTTGAGTCTGGACAATGCCAAAAAAGCCCTTGCTATGCAGGATCAATTAATAGATTTAAAAACATTTGCTTCCGGATACAGCTATCCTGTTTTGATTCAAAATCCAGAAATTATATTTTCTAAAACCTTATTGATGACTTACAGTGGAGTTCCTTTGTCAAACGATTTATTAAATAGTTTTGATAGTAATGATCTGCGCTACGATTATTATACAATTCAGGGAAACAATTTTTATCCTTCTTACAGCGGAAGGGGATTTGGAATTGCTGCGTACAGTTACACAAACGGTATAAACGTTGGAGTTTCTGTTCCTGAAATGTATTTAACTGCTGCTGAATGCGCCGCCAGATTAGGAAAGACTCAAGATGCTGTAGACTACATCAATATTTTAAGAGCCAAGAGATACAAAGCGGGCGCTTCTTATCAAGTGAGCGCAGCAACCAATACTGAAGCCTTGAGTCTGGCAATAACCGAAAGGCAGAAAGAACTCATCGGAAGGGGATTCCGCTGGTTTGACCAGAGAAGGTTAAATCTAGATCCAGTTTACAGAAAAACCTATACGCGCACTTTTAAAGGCCAAACCTATACTTTGGAACCAAACAGTGGCGGATATGTATTTCCAATCAATCAAAATTATATTGACTTAAACCCGGAACTGGGTAAATAAAAAACACCGTAATGTTAAAAAAAATATTAAATATCAAGCTATTGGTATTGGTGTTCTGCGCCTTTACTCTTCAGATCTCCGCTCAGGAAGTTAAAACCAGATTACAGGGAATGATAGACATTCCGATTCCAGGAGCCTCTTTCAGCATGACTTACGATCCAAAAGACGGGCCACTTGAAAACGTTAAAAATATCAGCGGTTATGCTTATGTTTTCAATGATTACAGATGGGAAATCCAAGACCTTAAAATGAAAAAAAATGGCGCTGTTTACAGCGCCGATTTTACAGTTCCCAAAAACTGTGCTTTTATGGCTTTCAAATTCTACGGCAATACCGAAAATGGATTAGTTGCCGATACTAATCAGGACACGGGATATATGCTGGTTGCTTTTAAAGAGCCTAAAATAAAAATGCCGGGAGCAGATTTGGCTTGGGCAACGTTTAGAAACAAAGATTTCAATGGCCAGTTTGGCGGTTACTTCAAAGATTTTTCAATTGATGGGGATGCTACAGAATATTGGTTAAAAAAGGAAGTTGAAGCTAACGGAAACAGGTTTCCTGAGTTTTTTGACACTTACTTCGATGTATTGAAAAAACAAAAACCTGAAAAGTTTCAGGAATTGGGAAGCAAATTTTTAGCCGACTTTACAAAGAACATGAAAGGACTTCCTGAAGAAGTTTACATAAAAGTACACCATATTTATTTATTTGATCTAAACAATAAAACAAAGGCAGATTCTCTTGAAGCAGTAATCAAAAAACAATTTCCAAGAGGAAGCCATGTAAGATTCAAAGCGTATCAGAAAATTATGCCAATTGCAGATGCTGCAGAAAGAAACAAAGCAATCACACAGTTCTTAGCCGATTTCCCATACAGCTCTGAAGTACCTCCGTCTCAGCAGTATTTCTATGATAATATTGTAAAAATGCAGTTTGGATATTATTTCGACACTAAAGATTATAAAAGCATTTTAGCTATGATTCCCACAATGAATTTTGCTAATTTAAATGATGCCTACCACCAGAATATTTCCAAAGCATTATACTTAAAAGCAGTTGATCCTGCCGTAATCGAAACTATGGCAGTGCCAATGATTCTGCAGATGCAGCAAAAAGTAAACGATATGTCATACATGCAGGGACTTTACTGGTCGCCAAACCAGGCGACTGAGAATGCAAAGGTACAATTAAACGATGAATTGGTAATTCAGATTCGTATGTACGATATGCTGAAAAAATACAAAGAAGTTTTAGAGACTTTTGCTTTGCTTCCATTTGAAAAACGTTATGAAAAAGCCAGTATAAATGATATTCATATTAAAGCTTTAGAAGCATTTAATAAACCAATTTTAGAGGTTTTGAAAAATGCGGCAAGAGCCAATACTTTATCAGAAGGTGCCGAAGCTAAGCTGAAAGAAATTTATTTGAAAGAAGGTAAAAAAGAAGCTGATTTTCCTGCTTATTTAGAGCAACTGAAAAAAGAAAACAGACCGGAAGAAAAAATCGCTTTAATGGATCCAATTCCTGCGCCAGCAATTAAAGTTCAGACTGCCGACGGAAAAGCGAAACAATTGGCTTTAGATAGCGGAAAAATTATCGTAATTGATTTCTGGGCTACCTGGTGCGGACCTTGTAAAAAAGCTTTTCCAGCGATGCAGCAATTGGTAAACAACTTTAAAGAAGACAAACAAGTTGAAGTTTATTTTATCAGCACGCAGGAAACAAAAGAAGGGTACAAAAAAGAGGCTTTGGCTTACTTGAAAGAAAAAGGTTTAAAACTGGATACTTATTTTGATTTAGTTAAAAAAGGCGGCGGAACGAATAACGAATCGTTTTCTAAATACGCAGCAATTTTTAAGTCAAGCGGAATTCCAAGAAAAGTGGTGATTAAAAACGGACAGATTCGTTTTACATCTGAAGGTTATTCTGGAAATCCAGGACAATTAGTAGATGAACTTACAGACGTTATTAATGCTTTAAAGAAAGAGTAATTTCTTTTTTAAAATCAAAAAAATATGAAAAAAATAGTTTTACTATGTGCACTCGCTTTGGGTGTACATAGTTTATCTGCACAGAAAAAAGCAGTTGATGAATCGGCTTACCAATCCTGGCAGAGAATCAACAGCAAAGCTTTGTCGTACAACGGAAAATGGATGTCCTACAGCACCGTTTTTCAGGATGAAGAAAAAGAAAACAAAAAACAAATAATTATTCAGGAAGCTCCAAAGGGAAAACGTTTGGTTTTAGAAAATGTCAGTGATCTAAAATTCATCGGTAAAAAAGACTGGATTCAGTACAGTAAAAACGATAGTACGCTTTTGCAAAATTTAAAAACAGGCGTAAAAAAACTGTGGAAAAGCAAACATTACACCAATGCACTTGAAGGAACCGATTTTCTGTATTACACACGCCCGGAATCTCAAAAAGGAGAATTCTTTTTGCAGCGTCTGGTTTGCTATAATTTAGAAAGCAGCGACAGTATTTCTGTAAATAATATTAAATCTTCCCGTTTTTTAAAAAACAAATCGATTGTGTATTTACAGACCGAAAAAGATCAAGTGTTTTTAAAACACGGGATTCCAGGGGGTAAACAAGAAATAGTTTACAGCGGAAAAGCTTCTGATTTTGGCGATTTTCAATTAAATGATAAAGAAAACGGCGGCAGTTTCACTTTAAAAGGAAACAACAGCGCTGATTTTAATATGGTGTATTATTTTAATCTGAATACTAATACAGCACATCTTGTATTTAATTACGATGAAATTAATTTAAATGACTCTTCTTTATCTATTTCAAAAGTCGCTTACGGATTAAATGAAAATAGCAATTTCATTACGTTATTAGTAAACTCCAATAAACGACCTGAAAATACTCAGGTTGCAAAATCGAATGTTGAAATCTGGAGATCGAATCAGGGAGCTATGGAACGCAGACAGGAACTATTGAGAAGTTCTAAAACGCTTCCAAGCGAACAGAAATTCATTTATGACATTGCAAACAAAAAAGTGATTAAAGTTGCTTCAGCAGGCGAATTTGATCAGGTTTCAATTCCGGAATCCGGCAGTTTTAAAGGTATTTTTGCTCTTGACAAAAAGCCTTATGCGGTAGAAGTTGACTGGACATTTAACGAGCGCAGCGATTTGTATTGGATTGATGCTTCGACTGGGAAATCGACTAAAGTGCTTACAGGCGTTTTTGGAAATCCAACCTGGAACCCGCAGGGAAGCTTTGCTGTTTACTATGACGAAAAAGCAAAAATATGGACTGTTTTTGACCCTGCTTCCATGCAGTTTAAAAATATCAGCTCGCAGATTCCTTTTCCGGTTTCTGATGATAATGTTGATATGAAAGCATCCAATACAGCTTTTGGAATTGCAGGCTGGCTGAACAACGGAAATACAGTTGTAATTTACGATCAGTTTGATCTCTGGGCTGTTGACCTTACCAATCAAAATAAAGCCTATTCCATAACTCAGGGTTACGGAAGAAAAAATAAAATAGAACTGCGTTACAGCGAAACAGGTTTTATTGGTGATTTAGATCAAAGAAAATCAATTGATTTTACAGGTTTTGACCTGGTGCATAAATCAAAAGGAGTTTATAGATTAACCAATAAAAGATCGATTGCCAAAGTATTTGCAGATCCGGATTATAATGTTAGAGTTGAAGCCGTTTCTGAGGATAATTCAAGCGTATTATTTTCAAAAGAAAGTTATAGGATATTCCCAGATTTATGGTGGGGAACTTCTAGTTTTGAATCGCTGCAAAAAATTACTGACATCAACCCGCAGCAGAAAGACTATGCTTGGGGAACTGCAAAATTAGTGACCTGGAAAAGTTTCAGCGGAAAAGAAAATCAGGGAAACCTATATCTGCCGGATAATTACGACAGCAAAAAAACATATCCTGTAATTGTTCATTTTTACGAAAAACATACTGAAGAATTTAATGCCTATCAATTACCGGAGGTAAGCACTTCAAACATCAATATTCCAACTTTTGTAAGCAGAGGTTATATCGTTTTTCAGCCAGACGTGCATTATGTCTACGGCGATGTCGGCAGCAGCGTTTACAATGATGTAATGAGCGGTGTCGAATATTTAATCGCAAACGGTATTACTGAAAAAGGTAAGATTGGAATTCAGGGACACAGTTTTGGAGGTTATGAAACTTCCTTCTTAATGACTAAAACAGACCTTTTCACTTGTGCAATTGTAGGTTCTGGAGTAAGTAATTTTACATCTAATTATCCGGTAATGAGATCAAATGGCATTTCGACTATGTTTAAATACGAAGCTGATCAATACCGCATGGGAAGTTCAATGCATGATAACTTGGACGGATACATTAAAAACTCGCCTCTTTTTGCTGCAAAAAACATCAAAACGCCAATTTTGATTTTCCACAATGATAATGACCGCGCGGTTCCTTATCAGGAAGGACAGTCTTTATTCTTTGCGCTTCGCCGTTTAGCAAAACCTGCTTTATTGGTCAACTATAAAAAAGAAGATCATACCTTAGACGATGCTGCCAACAAAAAAGACTGGACACTCAAAATGCAGCAGTATTTTGATTACTACTTAAAAGGCGCAGCGCGCCCGGACTGGATGTAATATAAGCCGATACATTTATACAACCCGACGACTGTTGTTTGAAGGTTTCTTAGGAAGCCTTCAAACTAACAGCAGGAATTTCTTATAGTATTTTCAAAACAACCAATCAGAAAAAATCAATCAAAAAAGAACATTAAATATCAATTAAATGAAAGCAAAGATATTTTTAGCGCACTTTTTAATACTGGGTTTATCTCAGGTTTCAGCGCAGTTTAAAACTACAATTGCGCTGCGGAAAGATGTGGTGCACGGAACTTTAAATAACGGAATGCAGTATTTTATTCTGCATAATGAATGGCCGAAAGAAAGAGCCGACTTTTATTTTGTGCAGAATGTTGGTGCTATTCTAGAAGATGACAATCAAAACGGACTGGCGCATTTTCTGGAACACATGGCCTTTAACGGAACAGAACACTTTAAAGGAAAAGGAATCATCAATATGCTGTCAAAGCACGGCGTCACTTTCGGGCGTGATATTAATGCCTACACAGCACACGACGAAACGGTTTACAACATTAGCAATGTGCCTGTTAAAAATTCCGTTTTATTAGATTCCTGTTTGTATGTTTTACACGACTGGTCGGGATTTTTGTCTTTAAAGGATGCAGAAATTGATGCCGAAAGAGGCGTAATTCATGAAGAATGGCGTACCAGAAGAAACGCTGATCTGCGAATAGGATCGCAGCTGGAACCTGTTTTATACAATGGTTCAAAATATGGAAAAAGAGACGTTTTAGGCGATATGGATCTTATCGATAATTTCAAATACAAACAACTTAGGGATTATTATAAAAAGTGGTATCTGCCTAACCATCAGGCGGTAGTTATTGTCGGGGATATCGATCCTGCAAAGATAGAGCAGCAGGTTAAGAAAATAATGGGTTCAATTCCAATGCCTTCAAATCCGGCAGAACGTACTTATGAATCGATTCCGGATAATGATAAACTGCTCTACAAACTGGCCCTTGATAAAGAAGCACAGAAAACCTCAATTACATTCAATTTTAAAAAGAAAAAACCGCTTGTTCAAGATTTTACAGAATTTGAAAACAGCATTGCAGAGCAATTAGCGCTGCAAATGATGAACAATCGTTTTAGAGAATATATTGTAAACAATGAAACTGCTTTATTATCAGCAGGTGTAAGCCATTCGAGTTTAACACGTTTGTCTTCATTATTTACCTTAACTGTAAATCCTAAAAACGGCAGATTGTTAGAAGCCTTTACACAAGCTTATACAGAATATGAAAGAGCAATTCAAAATGGTTTTACAAAAGAAGAACTCGATCGTGTAAAAGAAAATATGCGTACTGGTTATCAAAATCAGTTAAAAAACAAAGATAAAATCAGTAATGAAAGCTGGGCTTCGCAATTGCAGAATTACTTTTTAGAAGCCTCGCCTGTAATGAGTCTGGAAGAAGAAGTTGAATTTGTAAAATCGACTTTAGATAAATTGGATATCAATCAGGTTAATAAACTGTTCCGTGCGCTCCCAACAGAGAAAAATCAGATTTTAACCGTTTCAGGTCCGGAAAAAGAAAATGTGACTTATCCAGCTGAAAGTGATTATACAGCCGCAATAAAAAAAATAAAAGAGCAAAAATTAGAACCTTACACTGAAACAATTGCAAATGCAGATTTAGTAACTGATAAACTGACTGCAAAACCAGTTTCCAAGAAATTTGAAATTAAAGGAATTGCAGCAGCAAAAGGATATGTTTTGGCAAACGGAGCAAAAGTCATTATTTACCCAACAACTCTAGCTCAGGATCAAATTTTGTTTTCAGCTTTCAGTCCGGGCGGAGTTTCTGTACTGCCGGAAAAAGATTTGGCATCTTCGCAGATTGCCACTGTTTTAGCCAAAAACTCAGGATTGGGAGATTTTAAAGTGACCGATCTGCAAAAACAGCTTTCAGGAAAAACTGTAAAAGTAAGCCCGTTTATTGGCGAACATTACGAAGGTTTCAGCGGAAGTTCAGTTAAAAAAGACATGGAAACGCTTTTAGAACTCACTTATTTATACTTTAAAAATCCAAGATTTGAAACCCAGGCATACAAACATATTATTGATTATTACAACAATGCACTGGAAAATGTAAACGAAAACAACAGTAAAATATTTGGCGATACAATTGCTTTATTAGATACCAATCATAATAAAAGAACTTTTTTGTTAAGCAAAGAAAACCTGAATCAGCTGAAGTTTGATGATGCTTCGAGAATCTATAAAGAGCGCATTTCTAATGCTTCAGATTTTACGTTTGTTTTTGTTGGAAACATTGCCGAAAGTGATCTTGAAACCATTAATAAATATTTAGGGAATATTTCAGGAAATCAAACTCAGGAAAAATTTACCGATCATAAAATAGGAATGGCAAAAGGATCTGCCATAGAAAAACTGGCAAGAGAAATGAGTGTTCCTAAAACCAGCATTTATGTACATCTTGAAAACAGAAACGTCATTTTTTCTGAGAAAAACCAAATCATGGCGTATATGCTTTCACGGTTGTTAGACAAACGTTATTTAGATAAAATCAGAGAAGACGAGGGCGGAAGCTACGGTGTACAAACAGAAAGCGCATTATCTAAAAATCCATCTCCGGTTTTTTCTCTACGTGTGAGTTTTGACTGCAATCCCGAAAAAGATGCTAAACTGCTTCAAATTGTTTATGATGAATTAGATACCATTGTGAAAAATGATGTTTCAGAAAAAGATTTATCAGATATAAAAGAAGATTTAATAAAAAGCAATCAGCAGAATATCAAAGCAAATTCATACTGGATGAACATTATTGTCGATCAGTTAAAAACAGGAGACAAGTTTGTAAGCAGTGCCGAATATGAAAAACTAATTAAAAGCATTTCTGTAAAAGACATTAAAAAATATGCAGGCGAAGTATTGCCAAAAGCAGATAAAGTAGAAGTTGTAATGCAGCCCAAAACAAACGTAAGTGCTTTAAAATAGCCTTTCATTATTCTAAGGACGGCAATTCTTTACTTTAATTTTAATAGTCTCCGGAAAGAAAAAAAACGTTTCTTTTAAATTTGAATTAGTTATAAAATTTGTAGACTAGAAAGAGCTGTTTTGCCGGACAGCTCTTTTATTTTTTTAGTAGTTTTCAAATCAGGTGTTTGAAAGAATGGAATATTATTTTTAACCTATTTTTTAAGCCTTTATTTACAGAAGCTAAACTTACTTAAATAAGTTATCGTCGAGTTTGCATACTCAGGCTTATATTCGGCATTGGTTTGGTCTTCTTACTTTCTGATTCTTCAAAAATCTATCTGCTGCGATTCTGCTGTAAATCTTAAAATAGCTGCAATGGATTTAATAAAAACTTCAAGGCTTTAAATTTTTTGCGGCAAATTAATTAGAAGTCCAGTGTATCCGCTGCTGCTTTTCTTCCCGTTATTGATCTGTCAATTCTTTTACGATTTGTTTTACAAAATTATCTTTGTCTTTTTTTGCTTCTATAATTATCTGCTTTACCTCTAGCGGCATTGTGAAATATTTGTCAGACCAAATGTAAATTTCCATAATCATAGGTAATAAATCTATTCCTTTATTACTCAATCTGTACAAGTTTTTTGCCTTGCTCTCGGGGTGTGCTGATTTCTCAATAATGCCATTTTCTTCCAATGCCTTTAGTCTTGATGCTAAAATATTGGTGGCAATACCTTCTTCCGATTTTAAAAAGTCGTTATAGGTTCCTTTCTTATAAAATAGTAAATCTCTTATAATCAGTAAAGACCATTTGTCGCCAAAGATATCCAATGAGCGGCTTAGTGGGCATTCAGACCTTTTTTTGTTTGTTTCCATGATAATAAAATAAAAATATTTCAAAATTTAACTTGCATTTTGAAAGTTGTTTGTATATTTGCACTTGCAATTTGCAAGCAAAATTACAACATAAATTTTAAAACAAATAAAATGAGCAAGAATATTTTAATAACAGGAGCTTCTTCGGGCTTTGGTTTACTTATCGCAAACGAGCTTCACAGAAACGGGTACAATGTAATTGGCACAAGCCGAAATCCAGAAAAAATGCAGTCCACGGTACCATTCAAAATAATAGCGTTAGACCTTGATTCAGACCAGTCAATAAAGACTCTGCCGGAAAGAATTTTCAATGAAATAGGCCATTTGGATATTCTTATCAATAATGCCGGTTTTTTAGTTTCGGGTATTGCAGAAGAAACCCCTATTGATTTAGGTAGACAGCAATTAGAGACTAACTTTTGGGGAACCATTAAGGTAACGAATGCTGTATTGCCTTATTTTAGAAAACAAAAAATGGGTAAAATAATTACTGTAGGGTCAATTGTAGGTCTTGTATCTTTTCCTAATGCCGCTTACTATGCCGCTTCTAAACACGCATTGGAGGGGTATTTTAAATCATTGCGTTATGAATTGAATGAATTTAACATTAGTGTTGCCATGATTGAACCTGCTGCTTTCAAAACAAGTATTCTTGATAATTCTTCATCACCGGCCAACAAAATTGAAGACTACAATTCATTGAGAAATAAAATTGAAAAGTTTACAATTGATTTGGTAGATAAAGCCCAAGACCCTGCAATGGTTGCAGAAAAAGTGCTGAAAGTAGTTCAAACGGCGAAGCCAAAATTTAGGAATATTGTGGGTAAAGGTACTTCTGTCTTAATTAACCTGCAGCATTTTGCTTATGGTGTTCTGGAAAAAAATGTTCTTAAGCAATTACACAAATAAATCAAAAGTTAAGATTAAAATAATAAAAAAAAATGGAAAATAATGCATTAACAACAGAAACACAATATGCAGATATTGACAGCAAGAAGATTGCTTATCGTAAAATTGGTCATGGTACACCGGTAATTTTGGCAAATCGTTTTAGAGGGACTTTAGACACTTGGGATCCTCTCTTTCTTGATTTACTAGCAAAAAATAACACAGTAGTTACTTTTGACTATTCAGGTATTGGGTACTCTGAAGGGGAGCTGCCAATTAATCTGCATGAAGTTGCATCAGAGGTAACAAAAATAGCAGACTACCTGAAATTAGATAAATATTTTGTCGCAGGCTGGTCTTATGGTGGTTTGATAGCTCAATATGCAACTTTTCTTTATCCAGCAAGAGTATTGGGCACCATTGTAATTGGCAGCAATCCACTGGGGAAAAATGATGCTCCTCTTTCGCCATTATTTTTAGAAAAAGCGTTACAGCCAACTTATACTCCGGAAGATATCATTACATTGTTTTTCGAGCCGGCATCAGAAAAAAGCAGTGCAGCCGGAATCGCATCTCTGCAGCGTATTGCCCAAAGATATGACCAATCAAAGGTACCCGTTAAGCCTGAAATACTCCAACGCTATTTTGCCGCTACACCACAATTGACAGAAGACAAAGATAATTTTAGGGAGAGTTACAAAACACTGCAAACTCCTATACTGGCAATTTCAGGGGATAATGACATTTCATTTGCGGTAGAAAACTGGTTTCCTTTACTGAAAAAAGCGCCAACTTTACAGCATATTATTTTTAATGCTGCAGGTCATGCACCTCATTATCAATATCCAGAATTGGCTGCAGCTTACATTACTGGATTCATTACTAATACTATTAATTACTAAAATGAAAAAGTATTGTATTGCAATTTTGCTATTAATAGGTTATATTAGTAATGTGTTTTCACAATCAAATGTTTCACAATCAGATAATTATATAATTATGACTGCATCAGATTCACCAAGTGTAAATTACACTTATGCTACTGTTCCCACTCAGTTTGTTGAAGCTAATGGAATAAAATTTGCTTACCGATCTTATGGAAAACAGGGAGATATACCGGTTATATATTTCAATCACCTAACAGCAAACCTTGACAATTGCGATCCAAGAATTATGGATTCCATTGCCCAGCAGCGTCATATCATTTCTTTTGATTATCGCGGAGTTGGTGCCAGCACGGGCGAGCAGGGAACAAGTATTGCTGATATGGCAAAAGATGCTATTGGCTTTATTCATGCTTTAGGATACAAGCAGGTAGATATTGTGGCATTTTCTATGGGTGGTTTCATTACCCAGGAATTACTTTTGCAAGAGCCGGAATTGGCCCGTAAAATTATTCTTGCCGGAACCGGACCAAGAGGCGGACAGGGAATTAGCAATGTGGTAGGTTTGACCTATAAGGATATTTTCAAAGGTCTGCTCACATTTAGAGATCCTAAATTTTATCTTTTTTTCACTCAAAACAAAACAGGTAAACAAGCCGCTCGTGATTTTCTAAAACGTCTTAAAGAAAGAACAGAAAACCGTGATGATAAGGTAAAATTAAGTGTGTTGAAAAATCAGCTTAAAGCTATTGAAACATGGGGGCATGATAAGCCTGCCGATTTAAGTGTTTTCAAACAGCCTGTATTAGTAGTGAACGGAGATAATGACAGAATGGTGCCAACGCCTAATTCCTATGATTTAGCAAAGCGTTTTCCCAATGCTGAAAAAGTAATAATTTACCCAAATTCAGGACATGGCGGTATTTTTCAATATCAAGGAGAATTTCTGGACAAAGCAATAGCATTTTTAATTAAATAAAATGAAAAATATATCATTAGCAATTTTCTTGAGCATAATTGCATTATTGGATGTTAATGCTCAAGCGGCAAAACCTTTAAAGGTTCAAACAAACGTAAAATCAGAAAAGCATATATCTTCATCGATATTATTATGGATGCGAACCGATAAATTGCGCCAAGATGGAATGAACCGTTGGAAAGGGCCGCATTCAAAGATAATTTCTGCAAATAAAGGACTCCTAGAATACCGCCAGATACATTTTGCAGAAAACAATAAAGGTTTATGGCCGGCAATTAGCGGCGTTGAAACCAATATTGCTCAAAATCGTAAAATTGATGGTGTAGCTGATGTTACATTAAAAAATTTATTCTCAATATTTAGAGGTAAAAAACAAAATAAACTGGCTTATGCCGATGAAGTAAATTTGTTTAAACGAACCATTCTTTATGCTGCTTTTCCTCATTCTTATTGGTACAAAGTAGCCGACAGTAATGCTGAAATTGGAGCAAATGCTATGGTTTTTTTTAGAAAAAAGGAGAGTGTAAGTGATGCTGATTTTAGAAAATTTATCAATGATGAACTTACCCCTGCACTTGCCAATACAGGAATGCTTAAAGAATTGAGAAATAAGGTATATAATCCTTGGAAAGAAAAGCAATGGAATACTCCAAATGTAGCTCATGACAATAATGAGGCAGATCAGTTTCAGGCTTCTATTATGCTTGGTTTTACAAATAAAAGTGAAATGGAAAAATTCTTTACAAGTGAAGAGATTGAAAAACTATCTGAAAGAATTTCTATTTACTGTTCGGCGGCACATGCTTATGAGGTTTATGAAACCATAACATTTGTAAAAGACGGTAAACAAATTCAATAATCAAAAAAAACATAACTGATGAAAGCATTTATAGTAGAAAAATACAGTAAAAAAGAAAAATTACGATTTACCCAAGTGGCAGAACCAATTGCAAAAGAAAATGAAGTTCTGGTTCAAATTCATGCGGCAGGGGTCAATCTCTTGGATTCGATGATAAAACAAGGTGAGTTCAAAATCTTTTTGCCTTATAAAACCCCAATCATAAATGGACACGATATGGCTGGAACTGTCGTTAAGGTAGGCTCGGGTGTAAAGAAATTTAAAATTGGCGATGAAGTTTATTCCAGAGTAGGCGATTACAGAATAGGTACTTTTGCGCAGTATATTGCTGTCAATGTAAACGATTTAGCTTTGAAACCAAAAAATCTATCAATGGAAGAGGCTGGTTCTATTCCGTTAGTTGGTTTGACGGCCTGGCAGGCATTAGTTGAAATAGCAAATGTGAAAAAGGGGCAAAAGGTTTTTATACAAGCTGGTTCGGGAGGTGTTGGTACTTTTGCAATTCAATTGGCCAAACACTTGGGGGCTTATGTGGCAACAACGACAAGTACAAAAAATATTGATTTGGTAAAAAGTCTTGGTGCGGATTTGGTAATTGATTATAAAACGCAAGAGTTTTCTAATCTGCTCAATGGCTATGATCTGGTTTTGCACAGCAACCGGGAAAAGATAGTATTAGAACAATCGTTAGGTGTCTTAAAAAAAGGAGGCCAGTTAATTTCGTTGGTAGGACCGCCGACACCAGAATTTGCACAAGAAATTGGTTTGCCTTGGTATTTAAAATTAGTGACAAAATTGTTAAGTTCCAGTGCCAAGAAAAAAGCAAGCAAATTAAATGTGTCTTTTAAATTCTTATTTATGAGGGCGCAAGGTAATCAATTAGGAGAAATTACAAAGCTCATCGAAGCAGGAATTATTAAACCTGTTATTGATAAAGTGTTTCCATTTGAGCAGACCAATGAAGCGTTGTCTTACGTTGAAACCGGAAGGTCAAAAGGAAAAGTTGTTGTTAAGATAAAGTAGTTTTATAAGTGCTAAGCTGCGGTAAACTTTAATAGTTTAGTTTGCCGCATGCAGCATTCAAATATTGTTTTTTTAACTGGATTTTGACAGAGTAAAATACATAGTTTTAAAATTAAAGAGCGTGCAATATTTTTTTGCATGCTCTTTTTCTTTGCGCACCATTGAAATTATTACCTCTTCATTCTTATATAATTCTATATTCCTCATTAATTATGATGCCATTTTTGTAATAACGATATAAATTTGAGGCAAATATCTGTTTTTGGCAGCTTTTACTATAACAGATCAATGTAATTGAGCTTAATTTTTAGAATGACCTAGTTGTTTTGATGCAAAATACATTACTATGATAATGTAAAGTTCGGTTATGCCTGCCGGCAATAAATCATTTGTGTAACCGTCAAATACTACGCTGATAATTCTGCAGATCAATATTACGCTTATTAGTAAAAAGGATGCTTGATACCAGGTTTTATTTTTGGTGATTAGCCCCATAAGCATTATTAAACCTCCTCCGATGAGCATGCCGCCAATGGCACCTCTAAAGGTGCTGTAAGTCATTATCCCTAATGGCTTAATGCCGTACAATTCAAAAGTATTTAAGGGAGCAAATACATTTACTAACCCTAAAACCAATAAAGGAAGAATTGCCAGTACTACTAAAATATTGATTAGCTGTTTCATTTTTTCATTTTAAAATTTCGCATATATCTGGATTTTGGCTTCATATATTTGTTTTAAACCATTGTAAAGATACATGCGAAAAAGTATAATAATCATTTATTTTTATCTTCTCTTAAAGATTAACCACAATTTTACCAACGGTTCTGCCTTTTTCTAAATACAAATGTGCCTCTCTCATCTGCTCAAAAGCAAATATTTTAGAAACGTGCGATTTAATGATGCCTTTTTCCAATAGCTCAGCAAGCTGCAGCATATTTTTACCGGATGACGCTACAAGCAAAAATGATAAATTGACCTCTTTTGCTTTTGCTTTTTCAAGTTCTTGGGCAGAAAAACTGCTGGATGCAATTGAAATAATTGTTCCGCCCTGTTTTACAACATCCAAGGATTTTAAAATAGTATCGCCTCCAAGAGTATCCAGTACAAAATCAGCATCTGAAACTATTTGCTGAAAATTTTCTGCTGTATAATCGATATGTTGATCTGCTCCATTCTGTAAAATAAAATCTTTGTTTTTCGCCGATGATGTTCCTATTACATAAGCTCCAAAATGTTTAGCAATTTGTGTAGCGTAATGACCTACACCGCCCGAGGCTGCATGAATTAAGACTTTGTCTCCTTTTTTTATATTCCCTTTTTCTGCCAAGGCCTGCCAGGCGGTAAGGGCGGCAAGTGTCGCCGATGCAGCTTCCTGATGGGAAACAGCTTTAGGTTTTAAGGTTAAATGTGCAGATGGGACTGCAACAAATTCAGCATAAGCATTTCCTTTTCCTGGAAAATTCGCCATTCCAAAAACTTCATCGCCTATTTTGAAATCGCTCACGTCATTACCAACTTCAACTACGGTTCCTGACAAATCCCAGCCAATAACTGCAGGTCTGTCCGCACCGAGAATCCAATTCAATGCGCCTTCATTTGATCTTACTTTATAATCAATTACGTTCACACTCAATGAGATTGTTTTTACTAAAACTTCATTGGTATTGATACTTGGTTTTGCGCTTTCTGCATATAACAGATTATCAACACTGCCCGGTTCGTTTAAAATTATTGTTTTCATTTATATTTTTTATTTTTTAAGAATATTTTTTCTAAAATCCCATAAGTAAGGGGCTAAATTTCTAATTTATATTATATCGCTCTGCAGGCTGGCCAGTTTGTGAACCCTGCAATAATTTTATACGGACTTCTTCATAAAGATCAATTAGATTTTGATCGTTTACAGACGGATGGGTCACTAATTCACCATTATCCAGTCCAGAAAGAATGGCATCAACACAATTTTCAGATGTCATTATTGTCGACTGTTCTAATGCAGAGAGCGGAACCCCGCCAACTTCCCATAATTCTGTTGCAGTAGTTGCAGGATTTACCAATTGAATATGGATCTTTGTTCCTTTTACTTCTTCCTGGAGCCCTTTGGTATACTGAATTACAAATCCTTTTGTGCCGCTGTAGACAGCACTTATAGGTAAGGAATAAAATCCAAGCACCGAAGCTATATTAATTAAAGTGCCTTCGTTTTTCTCTAAAAACTGAGGGAGAACGGCATTAGATAATTGCATAAGCGCAGTAATATTTACATTAACCATTTCCTTTTGCTTTATCACGCTGGTTTTAGTAACTGAACTAAGTGTAGAGGTGCCTGCATTATTGATAAGCAATGTTATGCTCTTATCATTTCTTACCTCTTCGGCCACTTTTTCTAAATCTGCATCAAGGCCTAAATCTGCTGCTAAAGGGGTTACCTTAATGCCGTATTTGCTTTCCAGTTTTTCTGCAATTACATCCAGCTTATGCTTACGACGTGCTACCAATTTTAAATCATAGCCGCGTTGTGCCAATCTCTCTGCAAATACCTCACCTAAACCAGAAGATGCACCAGTTACTACCGCAGTGCCCATTTTACTTTTTTCTTTCATTTTGAAAATTTTTTAATTATTGTATATTTTTAGATTTATAATTAATATGTAAACAGATCGGTTTACATATTGCAAATGTAAACCGTTTAGTTTACATTTGCAATAAATTTTTTTATTCATGGAAAAAAAAACAAATCAAGTATCAAAATCCCAAAAAAGGGACAAAATGATTAAAAGTGCTTATGATATTTTTTACAAAAACGGCTTTCATGCCACTGGCGTAGATGCCATTGTTGAGAGTACTGGAATATCCAAGCGGACACTTTACAAACACTTCGAATCAAAAGAGGGTCTGATTATTGCTGCCGTTAATTATTACCACAAGATCACATATGGAGCAATAACTGATTATATAGAAAAATCTGCAGTAGACAAATCAGTTGATAAGGCTTTAATGATTTTTGATTTTCTTAAAGAATTAGTAGATGCCGGCAATCTTGACGGCTGCTTTGCAATGAATGCAAAAACGGAATATGCCCATAAGGCTGCAGAAATAGAATCAGCCTGTGATGACCATACTAATTCATTAATAGTGCTAATTGAAAAGTATCTTTCAGAGGCAAAAATTAAAGAAAGTAAACTGCTGTCTATTCAGATTATCATGTTATTTGAAGGCGCAATTCTGCGAAGCAAAGGGACTGAAAGTTCGTTGCCAATTAAATTAGCTAAATCTGCCGCCAAGGTGCTCTGCAGTCAAAATTAATGTGATTTATAAAATCTTTTAAAAATTTTAAGAAAATGCACTAACTAATATGAGCCTTGCCTTATGGTATTTATTGCTGGTTTCACTCTTTCTTTTAGTTTTTGATATATCTTTATGGTGCAGCGTTATCCAGACGTTCCATATACCGAGGCACAGCAGCTTCTGCTGGATTTCTTAGCCTGTGGGGTATTATGCGAATCAACGGTCGATTTTACCTCTTATTTTACAGAGCAGATAGACCTCCATCATTATGGTAATGCGTATCAGCAAAGATAATTTTGTTTACTATTTTAGATTAAATACATGCTGTTTAAATTGTCTGTATCAAATTTTTTGCCAGCCTCCAATTTTATTTATTTGGACAATCGATAAAAAAAGTTGTCCCTTTTCCAATTTCACTCTCTACCCGAATAGCACAATTTGTTTGTGCCAGCATCTCATAGCACATGGCTAGTGCAACACCTGCTCCTTTTCCAAAAGGATTATCTTGATTCATTTTCGGGTGAAAAAGATTGGAGAGATTTTCTTTTGTTATTCCTCTGCCATGATCTTTTATGGAAATGGTAGTTATATTATTCTCATTTATGGCATTAACTAAGATTACCGTCCCGGGAGCAGAGAATTTTAATGCATTGTGGAGCAGATTTCTTATAGTAAATAATAATACCATTTTATTGGCATACAGTTTTGCTGTTTGGCCAATAGTGTAGTGCAGCTGAATTTTTTTACTTTTTTGTACAGAAGTAAAAAAACTATTGGCGTCTTCTATTAATGAAGCAATATCTAATTCTTCTTTTTTAAAAGCATATCCGTCTTTTTTTGCTTTCACCCATTCAAGGATACCGTCCATAAAAAAAATGCTTTCTTTAGCATTGCTTTCCAATTCTTTTAAGAGCTCTTTTTTTTCAAGGTCTGAAAAAAAATCGCTTTGCTCGCTCAGCAGATTAGCTGTCATTATAGTGTTTGCAAAAGGCTGGCGAACATCATGAGCCAAGACAGCTATAAGCATGGCTTTGAATTTATTGCGGTCTTCAAGCTGTTTGTTTTGTGCAGTCAGAGCTTTGCGCAGTTCATCTTGTACTGCTGTAATGCGCTTCTTATCCTTGTACCGTTTCCAAAGCAAAAATGCTATAAACGAAAGTGCTGTCAGTCCGATAGACAAAAAAATAATAAGATAATAATGAAACCGTTGTTCACGTTCCATTTGACCAAGAATAGATTGCTGTTTTACATAGGATACGTAATTGTAGCCGGATTTACTGGTTGCATGTTTTAAATGATCTTTTCTTTCTATGACAATCCCTGCATATTCAAGTGCTTCTGCTGTATTGTTTTTTAAAATGAAATATTGATAAAGGCGTTCGGCAAAAACAAGCGAGCGTTCAGGATATCCGTACTGATCACTGATTTTTAAGCCTTTTTTATAATAAGAAATCCCTTCCTTGTCACGTCCAAGGTCGAGAAACATTTCGCCAATAGTCATCAAGGCTGAAACTTTAACATATTCACATCCCACGCTGTCGGCCATTTTCTCAGACTGCAAAAGAATTTTCAAACCATCCAAACGCCTGCCTTGGTTATAGAGCATGGTGCCCCTATTATTTTCATAAGAAATAATCATACGGTAGTCCTTATACTTATGTGCTATATCTAATCCCTTCCTGAAGATGGAATCCCTCTGATAAGCAGTTAGTTTTGGGTCGAGTGTGAGTATGTCGCTAAGGATAATGCTTCGTATGGAATCTTTATCAAGATTTCTGCTGAGGTCTTCCGCTTTGTAAATATATTTCAAGGCTTCTTTCTCATGCTTATCCGTAAAAAGCAAGATGCTGATGTTCATAAGCATTTGGCTTTCATTTTCTTTATCTCCGAGTCTTCTGTAAATTTCAAGGGCGTCATTAAAATAATGGGCCGACTGATAATTATTAACTGAAATAAAAAATATACCCTGGCAGTTCAGTGCATCGGCAATACCTTTTTGATAAGATGCTTTTCTTGCAAGAGATAAGGATTGTTCCGAGTATATGAGACAGGAGTCTCTGTAGCGCAGGTGGGATAGTAAAGCAAGCCGGTTGATCGCATCAATATAAGATTCTTTATTCTCAATATGAGGCAGCACTTTTTTAAGTTTGGCAATTTCTGCCTGCTGGGCTATGCAGTAATATGATGAAATAAACCAAAGAATGCTGCATAGTAAAAACTTTTTCATTGTGCTGTTTTATTGAATATAATATCACTCGAATGTGAAAATCGGGAACGTTTGGTTATAGAATCTACAGTAATATTAAATTTAAATGAAATTTAATATTATTACAGCTAATAAATCTTCATTTTAACATTTTTTGACAATTGCTTTTTTTGATTTTAATAATATTTCTGCAAAAGTAGCATTCAATATAATACAAACAAATTATTATACAGCAATCGATCTTTACTTCTGAATTCCCATAAAAATTTAGTTTCTGTCTGGTTTTTTAGGATAAAAATCTTCTAATGTTCCCTATATAGTAAGGGAGTAAATCCTGTTCTTTTTTTAAAGTAGGTTCCAAAAAAAGACGGATTGGCAAAATTTAACTCATCGGCAATCTGTGATACAGTTAAATTAGAACTTTTTAAAAGCGCCTTAGCAGCCATGATTACCATTTCGTCGATCAATTCCAGTACTGATTTTCCATTTACTTCCATTATTATTTTAGAAAAATATTTAGGTGTTAAGTGCAGTTTTTCAGCATAAAACTGAACACTTCTTTGAGTTTTATAATGTTCATAAAGCAGCCTTGCGAACTTCATCTGAATTTCTTCTTTACGGTTTTTATATTCTAAAACAGTATTGCTGTTTTTCGAAGAGTACAGCTGTAATATTTGATGCAGCAGTGCAGACAAAAAACTTCTAATAATAGGTTCCCGGTACAAAACTTGTTTTTGATACTGATTAACAATCAGTTGGTGAACTAAAAGAAATTCTTTAAACTGTTTGGGCGCTAATTGCCAGCACGTTTTTTCTTCTATTATTTTTACAATATTTCCCACTGGTATGGGAAGTTTAATAGTTGAAATAAAGTCGAATGTGAATAAGAGGAACTCTATCCTAAGGTTTTTGCTTTGTTCATTTATCTGTATAATGCTCTGAGGCATTATCAGAAGCAGTGTATTTTCAGCTACATCATATTCAATTAGGTTTATACCAATTTTACCGCTCCCTTTTTTACAAAAAACCAAAGCTATCCCTTCCACTATGTGAGGATGATTGAAATCAATGGCATGTTCTTGGACCTTGGTAGAATTTCTTGAAATAATGAACCCTTCGGTTTGGGTCAGCACATCTACATGAAGCTGTTTTGCAAAATGGTCAATTGAGATTTTACTATAGGGTTCTCTATTCATGACGTATTGATCTTTTTATGGGTAAAGATAGTAAAAAGCGACATTTTGAACAGTATTGAAGAAAATTTGATTTCTGGTAAAGTCTGCTAATCTAAGATCTTTGCGACATACTTAAACCTAATTAAAGAGAAAATGAACAAGTTGAAATTTATACCATTCCCGCTTTTAGGAGTATCAGTAATGCTCTTGATGCTATTTTCCTGTACTTCTAAAGAAAGCCAGAAACTCTCGGATGCTGTTCCTGTGAGGATTCAGAGCATCAGTTCAGATACTGATTCATATCCCCAGGAATATATTGGAACTGTTGAAAGTGATAAGACAGTAGATGTCAGTTTTATTCTGCCGGGAACAATTGAACAGATGTATGCCGCTGAGGGACAGAAAGTAGAAAAGGGGCAGCTGCTTGCCAGGCTTAATATCACGACCCAAAAAAATGTTCATGATCTATCTGTAGCAGCATTGAAGCAGGCTCAGGATGCTTATAAGCGGCTTTCTTCTATGCACGAGGATAAAAGTCTTCCCGAAATTCAATTTGTAGATGCCAAGACGAAATTAGAACAGGCAAGGGCAAGTGAAGAAATTGCAAGGAAAAACCTGCAGCAATGCACAATTTATGCCCCTCAGAGTGGTGTTGTCGGTAAAAAACTCGTTGAAACAGGTGCCAATGTTATGCCAGGCAGTCCCGTTTTTACTATTATCAATATTGATAATGTAAAAATAAAGGCCGCAATACCTGAGGGGGAAATTTCCGAAATGCGTGAAGGAAATAAAGCCAAAGTGATTATTTCTGCTCTCTCTAATGCAGTTTTTCAAGGAATACTAGTTGAAAAAGGTGTTACTGCCAATCCGGTTTCCCACACTTATGATATAAAACTGCTTGTAAAGAATCCTTCAGGGAGAATTGTTCCGGGAATGGTGTGCCGTGCCTATTTGGGGAGCACCGCTTCAAAGAACAGCATTATTGTACCTATCACTGCCGTGCAGGTAGACTATTCAGGTAACAGATTTGTGTGGCTTATGGATAAAGAGAATAAGGCCGTGTATAAGGAAGTAAAGCTGGGAAGCCTTTCCCAAAATGGGGTTAAGATAATAGAAGGTCTTAAGGAAGGGGATAATTTAATCATAGCCGGATATCAGAATATTAGTGAGGGAACCATCGTAAAAGCGGCTAATTAATTAAAAGTTCAAATGGATAAAAATAATGGAATTATAGCAGCGGCAATCAAATACAATAAAATTGTATTGCTGCTTATCATCACCCTGGTAGTATTTGGCATGTTCGCCTTATATAAAATGCCTAAGCAGGAGTTTCCTGTATTTACAATACGTCAGGGAGTTGTAGTTGGGGTTTATCCCGGCGCAGCATCAGCTGAAGTGGAACAGCAGCTTGCCAAACCCCTTGAAAACTTTCTTTTCACTTACAAGGAAGTAAAAAAGTCAAAAACCTATTCCCAGTCAAGAGACGGAATGGTATACATTTTTGTCGAATTAAACGACGAGGTAGCCAATAAGGATGAAGTATGGTCTAAAATAAAGCATGGCCTTTCCAATTTTAAAATGCAGCTTCCCTCTGGGGTGCTTGCTGTGATTGCAAATGATGATTTTGGTGATACCTCGGCGCTTTTAATTGCTTTGGAATCCGATACCAAAACCTACCGACAGCTTAAAGAATATCTTGAGGCTTTAGAAAATAAATTAAGAGCGGTGGAGTCTGTATCGAATTTAAGACGTTATGGGGTTCAGAACGAGCAGTTGAGCATTTATGTTGACAAGGAAAAAGTGGCCAGTTACAGCATCAATCTCTACAGCCTTTACCAGACACTTTTAACAAAGGGAATGATTGGGCCCTCAGGAGTGATTGATAATGATCAGATGGTAGTGCCCATTCATATCGCAAGGCCGTTTTCGTCAGAGCGTGATTTGGAAGAGCAAATTATCTATTCTGATCCCCAGGGGAACCATATACGGCTAAAAGATGTAGCAGAAGTAGTGCGGGAATATCCTAAAGCTTCAAGCTATACCGTAAGTAATGGAAAAAAGAGCCTAGTTCTTTCAACAGAAATGCGCCCTGGCTATAACATTGTCCAATATGGTAAAGATGTAGATAATGTATTGAAGGATTTTGAGAAAACACTCCCTTCTGATGTAAAAATTTACCGAATTGCAGATCAGCCGCAAGTTGTTGATGCTTCTATTAGTTCTTTTTTAGAGGAATTGGTTATTGCAATTATCGCCGTTATACTCGTTACAGTTGTTTTTCTTCCCATACGTGTTGCAGGGGTGGCGGCTTCTACCATTCCAATTACGATATTTATCTCGCTGGGAATCATGTTTGCCGTTGGAATTGAGCTCAATACGGTAACCCTTGCGGCACTTATTGTCGTTCTGGGAATGATTGTAGATAATTCGATAGTTATTGTGGACAGCTATCTGGAAAAACTTGATGAAGGGATCGATAGAAAAAAAGCAGCCATTGAAAGCGCCCGAGAATATTTCAAAGCAATATTTTCGGCTACGCTGGCCATCGGAATTACATTTTTTCCTTTTCTGATCACCTTTACTGGGATGATGTATGATTTCCTAAGTGCTTTTCCATGGACTATATTGATTACCTTATCCATTTCTCTTGCTATTGCAGTTTTGTTTGTTCCCTTTCTGCAGTACTTTTTTATTAAGAAAGGAATCCATTCAGCGCCGGCAGGCAAAAAGCGTCATAAATCCTTTATGGATTATGTCCAGTCTTTTTATGATGCAGTGCTTAAAAAAGTATTTCTTTTTCCAAAAATCACTTTTGTCATCGGTCTTGTTTTCGTTGCAGCAGGGCTTGCAATGTTTGTTAATCTGCCTTTGAAGATACTTCCGACAGCAGACCGGAATCAGTTTGCAGTAGAAATATTCCTGCCTCAGGCAAGTGCGCTTGCTCAGACAGAAACCGTTGCAAAAGATCTGGCCAAGGTGCTATCAAAAGACAAGCGTATCCGGTCTATAACCACTTTTATGGGTACAGGATCTCCAAGGTTTCATACCACTTATGCACCTAAAATCGGGGGGCCTAATTTTGCACAGTTTATTGTAAACACCGTATCAAGTAAAGCTACAATTGAGCTGTTGGACGAATATTCTGAAAAATATGCCAGAGCTTATCCCAATGCTTATATAAAATTCAAACAGCTGGATTATCAGGCTGGTGTGGATGCCGATATAGAGGTTCGCCTGAGCGGTGACAGCATTTCAGATTTAAAAGCGGTTGCAGCAAAACTTCAGGCTGAGATCAAAAAACTAAAAGCGCCCCAAAGAATTTATACTAATTATGAAGAGATACTTCCTGATATTTCCATTAGTTTGGATCCTGTAGAATCAAACCGATTAGGCATCAATGAAGGACTTTTGGGAATTGGCCTTACCTCAAGATTTGGAGGGCTTCCGATCACAACAGTATGGGAAGGGGATTATAAAGTTCCTGTAGTGCTTAAATCAAAGTGGCAGGGAAAAGACCCTGAAGGGTCAGATGTTGAGAATGAATATGTTTCAGGACTCTTTACACCGGCTGTTCCCCTTAGGCAGGTAGCCAGGGTTACAAACGGCTGGAATGAAGGACAGATTGTTCGCAGAAACGGAGTGCGCACACTCTCGGTTTACATCGACCTTAAGAGGGGAAATAAAGCCAACAGGACGCAATCTGAAGTAGAGGATATTGTGGAGAAAATGTCAAAAGAAATAGACAGCAGCAATATTGCTGTTTCCTATGGCGGGATAAAGGAGGATACCAATGACCAGCTTCCAAAAATTGCAGCAGGCCTTCTGATCTCGATAACCATTATTTTCTTTATACTGGTTTTTCATTTTAGAAAGGTAAGCCTTGCTTCTCTGGTATTTGCCTCAACATCGTTTAGTTTCTTCGGAGCCGCATTTGGTCTCTGGCTTATGGACATGGAATTCAGCATGACAGCAGTTCTGGGGCTGGTGAGTCTGATAGGAATCATTGTAAGAAACGGAATTATCATGTATGATTATATTGAAGAGCTCCGCAGTCACGCTAAGATGACGGTCCTTGAAGCCTGCATGGAAGCAGGAAAGAGAAGGATGAGGCCCATACTGCTTACATCACTTGCAGCGTCAATGGGGGTTATACCTATGATTATCAGCAAGAGTCCTCTTTGGGGACCAATGGGAACGGTAATATTTTTCGGGACTTTAATATCTATGGTATTTATCCTTACCATGCTCCCGCTGCTGTATTGGATGACTTATAAAAATAAGATTTGAGCGTAAGTGCTTAAAAATAAACAGGAAAAAATGAAAAACTTACAAATACTAGCACTGATCCTCACGACAATCTGTTCTGGATATGGTCAGACACAGCTTACAGTGGAGCAGATCAAAAGCATGGCTGTAAAAAACAATAGTAAGGTAAAGAACAGTATCCTTGAGCTTGAAGCCGCAAAGCAATCCAAGCAGGAGATGTTTACCAATTATTTTCCAAAAGTTACTGCTTCGGCTATTGGAATGAAAGCTTTGGATCCTCTTTTGGAAATCAAAATGAAAGGCGGGAACCTGCCTGTATACGATGGCAGCGCAGCCAATTTAGCCGGCGCATCCCAATTTGCTTACATGCCCGATGTTAATATGGGACTCTTTAATCAGGCTGGATTAGGTTATATAAATGTTCTGCAGCCCCTTTACGCGGGAGGAAAGATTAAAACAGCCAACAATCTTACAAGTCTTAATGTTGAGGTAAAGGAGCAACAGCAGCATTTAACAGCAGATGAAATCGTTCTTAAAGCCGAGCAGCAGTACTGGCAGGTTGTAATTGTGAAGGAAAAGCAAAAAACACTCGAAGGGTATATTCAGTTTTTGGATACACTTTACAGACAGGTCAATACCGCTTTTAAAAGCGGTATGATAATTAAGAATGATCTTCTTAAAGTAACAATCAAGCAGCAGGAACTTCAGGTAAATAAAATACAGCTTGCCAATGAAAGGAAACTTGCTCTGATGCGTCTTTGCCAGACCATAGGAGCAGAGTACAATCCTGAAATTATTCTGAGCAGCAGTCTGGCCGATTTATCTGAACCTGGAAATTATTTTGTTGCGCATAACACAGTACTGGCACACCGTGCGGAATACCAGCTTTTTGAGAAAGCTGTAGAGGCTTCAAAACTGGAAACGAAGCTAAAAAGAGCGGATTATATGCCCAGTCTGGGAGTCGGGGTTACAGCTTATTATCTGGATCAGTTTGAAAGCAATGTAAGCGGAGCTGGCAACGGGATGGCTTATGCTTCGCTAACTGTTCCTATTTCTGACTGGTGGGGTGCAAAGCATAAATTAAATGAGCTTAAATTACGCGAATCCATTACTAAAAACTCATTGGAAGACAGTAAAGGATTATTGCTGCTGCAAATGGAAAAGTCATGGACAGACGTAGTGGAATTAAATGAGAAAATACATTTGATTCAGGCAGCGCTTCTTCAGACTGAGGAAAATTTAGCTGTAAGCCAGAAAAGCTATAACAATGGCATGATTCAGCTCTCGGATCTGCTGGAAGCGCAGGTGTTAAAGATAGAAACAAACGATAAGCTAATTGAAGCTAAAAGCCAGTATAAAATTGCATTGACAAAATATCTGCAGGTAACAGCTCGATAGAACCATGAAAAGAACTCACTACACCTGTTTTTTCAAAGTTAACTTTAAAGACAGATATGATGAATTCTGGCTCAGGGAAGATCTTGAAGCAATAAGTTCGAGCCTGAAATATGAATTTATCGAGGATTTGGAAATAATAAGAATTTCGAATTGTATGCTTTATAGCTGTGAAATAAATACCATACTCGATTATTATAATTTGGAGTATGTTGTTTATTACGATTTGGAAGATCAAAAGGCAGAGCACTCTCTGCAATGAGAATAATTGAGGTTCTGCATCATAACTCTTAAGCAATAGCTCATATTAAAGACAGCATCTTTTGCCGTTATGCAAAAGATGCTGATATAAGAGAGAACTGGTACTGGTTTTAGAAGATCAAATATGAAAAAAAAAAATGTTTCGGAAGAGAGAAGAAAGAGTAATAAAAGGGATTTTGAATTAAAAGAGCTTTTGCTTATAGCGGTTTTATGGATCGCGGCGGCGCTGCTTTTTGTATTTATAAAAATTAATGATATTCCGCATCGTTTTATTTATCAGAGTTATAGTCTGCAGTCCTGGGTAAGCAGCGGACGTATTTATCTGACCGTCTTTTTTTTATCGGGATTAATTAGTATTCCGATGGGGCTGACGCATCTGTATGTTTATCCCAGAATGAGAAAAAGCAAATTTGAACATACTCTTGCGCTGCGGCTTATCAGCGTAATGCTGGTTATACTGTTTTTATCGATAGTGTTCTACTTATTTTTCTATGAAGGTAATCTGAATTCTTTTAATTTTAGTTTATTGCTGACCATTGCTGTTTATGCAATAGTAGTTGAAAGTTTTATCACAGCGGCAGTTCTGCTTAAACGCAGTGTAGGAAAAAATTACTTTACGGACTTTTTTAAAGGGACCTATATGACACCTAGGGAGGAAGAGCGGGTATTTTTATTTTTAGACATGACAGATTCAACCCCTTTGGTGCAGCAGTTAGGTCCATGCCTTTTCAGCAGGCTCATGCAGGATTGCTTTGCAGATCTTTCCGATGTCGTTTTGCAGTTCGATGGGTCAATCTATCAGTTTATTGGTGATGAGGCTGTTATTACCTGGAAAGTAAAAAAAGGTTTTGCGCCATCTGATTGTATCGGCTTGTATCTTAGCTATAAGCAATTGCTGGAGAAACGTAGTGAACACTATATGTTACTCTATAATGTAAAGCCAAAATTCAGGGCGTCAATTAACAGCGGAATGGTGTCTATTGCCTTGGTAGGAGATGTAAAGAGGGAGGCTGCGTATTTTGGTGACACCTTGAATATTTGTTCCCGGCTTCAGAAAATAGGTAAGGAAAGGAACGCTGAAATGG
Source organism: Flavobacterium flavigenum (assembly GCF_027111255.2). Classification (NCBI taxonomy): domain Bacteria; kingdom Pseudomonadati; phylum Bacteroidota; class Flavobacteriia; order Flavobacteriales; family Flavobacteriaceae; genus Flavobacterium; species Flavobacterium flavigenum. Next base: position 5,022,920 of record NZ_CP114285.2, read on the forward strand.
TTATTTCAGAAAGTTTTTTTTCCAAAGTAAAACATTATGAAAATTATGATTTTCATGCTGTGGATGGTTTGCTGCTAAAGGGAATTCCAAATATCAGCCGGGCTTATATTCTGAAGAAGTAAAACTATATCTTCTCAAAAAAAAATATATTTTACAAAATTAAATTGCGCGCAATTTTAATCTTTGTATATTTGCATTATCAAAAAATTAATATTTGAATTTTTAATTTATAAAATAAGAAATAATGCCGTTACTAGAAGATTTAAACTGGAGACATGCCGTAAAAGCGTATGATCCCGCAAAGAAAGTATCAGAAGAAGATTTAAGTAAAATTTTAGAAGCTGCCAGACTGGCTCCGACTTCCTCTGGTCTGCAGCCTTTCCGTGTAATTGTGGTAGAAAATCAGCAGTTGAAAGAGAATATGGTTAAAGGTGCCTTAAATCCAGAAGTTATGAGGGATTGTTCCCATGTGCTTGTTTTTGCTGCATGGGATAGTTACTCTGATGAGAAAATCGACAAGGTTTATGATCATCACACTGATGTTAGAGAATTGCCAAGAGGCCGTTTCAGCAGTTATACTGATCAGATCAAGCAAATTTACGGAGCTCAAACTCCTGAACAGCATTTTGCGCACACGGCAAGACAAACCTATATTGCACTGGGTCTTGCACTGGCCCAGGCAGCTGAACTCAAGGTCGATTCTACTCCGGCTGAAGGTTTCAGTAATAAAGTGGTAGATGAGATTTTGAATCTAGGGGAATTAGGTTTAAAAAGCGTTACGCTTTTATATCTGGGTTACAGAGACACCGAAAACGACTGGCTCTCTCATATGAAGAAAGTTAGAATTCCTATGGAGGAATTTATTATCAGAAAATAGTTTTTTACTTTACTTTTTGCCATTAGATTATGCAAGATAACCACCCGCCCCAATTGGAAAACCAGCTTTGTTTTCCGCTTTACGTTATTTCAAAAGAAATTATAGGTTTGTACCGGCCGTTTCTTGAAAAGCTCGATATTACCTACCCGCAGTATCTTGTAATGATGGTGCTTTGGGAGAAGGATGGATTGACTGTAAATCAGGTCGGCGAAAAACTGTTTCTGGACAGCGGTACTCTAACACCGCTTTTGAAAAGACTTGAAGTAAAGGGTTTTATTATTAGGAAAAGAAAAAAAGAAGATGAAAGAGTGGTTGAAGTTTTTCTAGCTGATAAGGGAAGGAATTTACAGGGAAAAGCATGTGAAATTCCGGTAAAAATGCAGGAAAAACTAAATCTGACAACAGAAGATCTATCCGAACTCAAAGAAACTGTTCAGAAAATTTTAAATAAAATTCAAAAATAACATGAAAACATTATATACAACAAGCGTTACGGCAAAAGGTGGAAGAAACGGACAGGTAAAAAGCGAAAACGGAATTTTAGAGCTTGAGGTAAGGATGCCCAAAGCTCTGGGCGGAATTAGTGATGATTTTACCAATCCGGAAATGCTTTTCGCAGCAGGATATGCGGCTTGTTTTGACAGCGCCTTGAATCTGGTTATCAGTAAATCCAAAATCCAGACCGGTGAAACTTCAGTTGCTGCCCAGGTAAGCATCGGGCAGAATGAAGACGGCGGTTTTGGTCTTGCAGCAGAGCTCGATGTGAATATTCCGGGAGTTAGTATTGAACAGGCTCAGGAATTGACACAAAAAGCGCATCAGATCTGTCCTTATTCCAATGCGACAAGATCCAATGTTGAAGTTAAGCTCTCGGTGACCAATAATTAAGGTTGTTTTTGTAAATTATATAAAAAAATCTGCTTCTTTTGATGCAGATTTTTTATTTTGTAAAGATTTAAGAATTTAAATAATTCACGGTAATGTCCAAGGGAATATTAAAGTTATTTGATGCCGAAAGTGGAATCATTTCTCAAGAGTCTATAATAGAAATGAGGAGATAACTTAACAAAAAAGGCTGTCCGAGAGGACAACCTTTAATGACTAATTAAAAATAAAAATGTACCTTAAAGTTATTACTTTCCTGATTGGCTTTCAGGGTTCATAATAACTTCGACGCTACTAGAACTATCCAAAACGTGCTTACTAAACTGCTGAATAGTTTTTGGGTTAATTTTAGAAATTAAACTCTTGTATTCTTCATCTGTTGAAAACGGAATCTGATTTAATGTGCTGTTATAGATTGCTGTATTCCAGAAAGAATTGGATTTAAGTGATTCTTCTCTGTTTTTTAACAAAGCTTTTTTAATGTCTTCTAAATCATTTGCATTTACTGGATCTGTTTTTAAACCGTTTATTTCTTTCCAGACAATCTGCATTAATTTCTCTTGCTTATCAGGATTACAGTCAAAAGTCAGCGCTAGGCTGAAAGTTGGCTTTGGAATTAATTCCAGGTTTCCGCCCACATTTACGCCGTAACTTCCGCCTTCTTCTTCTCTGATTGTTTGAAGGAAACGTTTTGAAAGTAGTTCTCCAATAATATACATCGTCATGGCATTTTCTTTACTGTACTCTGTTTTATCTGTGATATTTAAGTATACAGTACTTTTTGCCACTTCCATTGGGCGTTTAAAATGCACTATGGTTTTGCCTTTTTTCGGTTCAATATTATGATCGATAAAAGTTTCTTTTAAAGCTGGATTTGATTTTAAGTTTCCAATATATTTCTGAATTAGATCTAAAGCTTTTTCAGGAATGTTTCCGACGAATACAAAAGTAAAATCAGATGCATTTTTGAATCGATCGCGGTAAATGTTTTCTGCTTTTTTAAGATCAATCGTTTCGAGGAATTTTTCATTGAAAATAAAAGTACGTGGGCTGTGATTTGAATTTGCAAGATCGATTGAATCTTTAAAAGCGCTTCCATTATCTTTTTTAATGGTTTCTAAACGATTTTTATATTGTTCTTTTAGAATATTAAAGATATTGGGTTCAAAACGAGGCGCTTCAAAAGAAAGATAAAGCAATTGCAGCAGGGTCTCGAAATCGGCTTTATTAGAACTTCCTTGGAATCCTTGTGTGTTCTCGCCAATAAATGGGGCAGACTGTGCCACTTTACCGGTAAGTTTTTCTTTTAAACCAATATTATCAAAATTTCCCAAACCTGACGATCTTGCAATTGTTGTAGCGATTTCAGCAGAAGCTAAATCTTCTGTTTTAATTAATGATTTACCGCCCTTTGCAAATGCAGAAAACACAATCTGATCCTGTGAATGCGTGGTTGGTAAAACAATTACATTGGCTCCATTCTCCAAAGTATATCCTTTTGCATCAGCGATTCCTGTAACTTCAAATGTCTTTTTGACCGGAGCAGGTTTTAATTCTTTGTCTATTAAAGGGGCATTGTTTTCTTTTTTAGTATAAGGTTCTAAAGTCATACTTTCAACCTTTTTCATTACCTTGACAACAGCATCCTTATTTGGAAAATCATTTTTATCCTGATCAGAACCTGTCACTAAAACCACCTGATTTGTTGGTTTTTGAATAGTTTTAGCATATGCATTCAATTCCTCCAAAGAGATACTTTTTATAATACCAACAATTAATTTGTAATCATCTTCAGGGGAAAGGAATGGTTTTGCTTTTAAGAAATAATTGGTCAAATTATCTGCCCAGCTGTCGTTGTCGACTTTATCTTTATTACTTAGAAAATCATCATAAGAGCTTATAAAAATCTTTTTTGTTCGGTCTAATTCGGCTTGTGCGGCACCAAAACGTTTTAGGCGTTCAGCTTCCGTATAGGCTTCTTCAAATGCCTGGATTGTTTTTCCTTTTTTGGCTAAAGCCGAAATGTTAAACGAAGTATTTAATCTCGAAATCGGTTCAAAATAAGTTTTGAAATTTAATGCCGAACCTTGATTTTTTAAAATTAATTCTCGAAAACGATTATTTAAAATACTCGTGTAAAAAGAGTTCAGTACATTTTTGCGCGTTACAATACTGTCTTTTACCAAAGGTTCATCTAAAACATATTGAAGTGTAATTGATGTTGAGGACGCTTCTTTGTCAGATGCCGTTCCAAAATACAAATCATCATGTTTCGGAATTTCGGAATACGTTCTCGCAGCCACTTTTTTAGCTAAAGGAATACCAGAAAATATTGCTTTTAGTTTTTGCTCCATTACCTTCACATCAATATCTCCCACAATAATTACAGCTTGTAAATCCGGACGATACCATTTTTTGTAGTAATTGCGAAGTTCTGCATATTTGAAATTATTGATGATGTTTAAATCACCAATAACATCTCTTTTACTGTATTTCGAACCTTTGTATAAAACAGGATCAGTCTGCATTTTTAAACGAAAATCACTTGTTCTTCTCGTTCTCCATTCTTCTCTGATAACGCCTCTTTCAGCATCAATTTCTTCATTGGTTAAAGAAAGAGAACCAGACCAGTCGTGTAAAACCCAAAGAGTAGAGTCAATTAGTTTTTCGTTGGCAACAGGAACCGTGCTGATATTGTAAACCGTTTCATCGTGAGCGGTGTAGGCATTGATGTCTTTACCAAAAGTAACGCCATTTTTTTCCAGCATTTTAATGATTCCTTTTCCTTTAAAATGCCCTGTTCCGTTAAAGGCCATGTGTTCCAGAAAATGCGCCAATCCGTTTTGATTGTCATCTTCTAGAATAGCACCAACATTTTGAACAAAATAGAAACTTGCTCTGTCTTTTGGCTCTTCGTTATGCAGAATATAATACGTCAATCCGTTTTTTAATTTTCCGGTCGTTACGTTTTTATCCAGCGGAATATTGGTTTTGAACTGAGAAAATGCGCCTTGAAACGACAAGGCGAGAATCCCAATAATGATATTTTTTGTTGTCATTTTCTATTTTTTTACCCAATGGTGGTCATTAAAAAGTCAATTCGTTTTTTTTGATTGGGGGGCAAAAAGTAGAGCAAATATGATTTCCAGTGAACCAATGGCAGGATTTTTATCTTCTGTTTCTTCTTATTAATAAAAAAGCAGCACTTAAAATTATTAAAAGAGGAAATAATCCGATGAAGATAATTTGATTGATAAAAACTTGATTTGAATTTAAAGTGATTTTATTGTCTATACTTTTTGGGCGTGTGGTATCTATTGGGAATTCGTAATTGCTCAGCCAGCTGAAAATATCAGTAAATAATTGAAAGGTCCCTGACTCGCCTCGGTTCAGCTCGGCATTACCCATAAAATCAGCATCACCTGCAACAATTATTTTTTGTTCTTTACCATTGATAATTCTTGTTAAGGCAACAAGAAGAGGAATCTCTGTTAATGAAGGCTGTTTTTTTAATTCCGCAGAAACAGTAGTGATACCGGATTGAGATTCCCAGGCAGGCTGACTGCTGGTTTTTAAAATAGGAATTGCTTTAAAACCTGCATCGGGTTTAATTTTAATGCCGCTGCTTCCTAAAAATGGAATTGGTCTGCTGTTTTTATCAGTGCTTAGTTTGAAATTTTTTGGATCAATATCTTTGGAAAAATGAGTTACTAAATAATCCGGAGCGTTTGCTTCACTTTCCTGAACCAATGCTTTGGGGGTAAAACTTAGACCTAATTTGTCTGTTATTTCAGTTAAAGCAGCATGGGTTTCAGGCTCGGCCAGCAAAATTAAATTTTTTCCCTGATCGATGTATTTTAAGATGCGGTCAATCGCTCCCTTGCTTAATTGTGTTTTTGGATCGGCAATAATTAAAATACTGGTCTGCTCTGGAATATTATGGGCATTAATATCTATCGAGGCAACATCAAATCCCTGATTGATTAGAGAATATCTGAAGCTAATCTCATTGAATCCTGTTTTGTAATTTTTATCTCCATTTTTCTCAATGCTGCGCTGCATATTTCCTGCGGCAAAAATAATTTTAGGAGCAGGAACAATCAAACGCTTTAAGGCTGCTGAAATTTCTTTTTCGCTTGGTGTTTTAAACAAATCGTCATACATTCTTAAATAGGTTTTCTTTCCGTTGTATTCTATTGTTCGGACCACGCGGTTTTGCTCGGGTTTTAAATCGATTATTTTCCTGATCTCTTCAGGGCTATTTAATTTATTCAATTTTAGGTCTTGGGATTCGATCATTTTCTGGGCAAGCTCTTTGTCGTTGAGTCCCGGATTTTGTGCATACAAAGCATCATTGTTTGATGTATCGTAATAATACACATAATCCATCTCAATTTGAGGCAGAAAGCGCGTATACTGCTCAAAACTGGCAATGTCATAATTTTGATAAGCGGGCATGAATGTAAAATAGTTGATATCCAGTAAGTTTACATAAGTGGTAATCTTAATAGGGCCACCCATTTTAGTAACAATATCTAAACTGTTTTGTGTAAGGGTTCGGCTTTTGGTTCGGCTCATATCATAATATAATGTAAGGGCTGCACGTGAACTAATATATCCAAATGCCAAAACAATACTTACTAAAGCAGTATATTTTAAAATTCGCTTGGACAGGCTCTGTGCATCTCTGCCGGTCTGTAGCTTGTAAATGCTCAGTCCAATAAACAGGCTGCTTACCAATATAAAATACAATACATCTTTGCTGATTATAAGACCTTCAAGCATTTCATTGGCACGGCCTGCGATTGAAAGGAAATAGGTAATGTCTTTTACGTATTCAATATCCTGCCATAGTTTACCAACGAAATTTAAGCCCGCCAGAATAACAAGAGTGCTGATTGCGGCCACGACCTGATAAGAAGTTAAACAAGACATAAAAAGACCAATTGCAGCATAGGTGCAGATTAGTAAATACAAACCGATCAGGCCTGAGATTGTATATTTTAAATCCAGATGGTCGATAGAAAAATAGGCAATAATGACCTGCAGGGCTAATATTGCAATAAATAAAGAACAATAAGATGCAATGGCCAGATATTTTCCAAGTACAATATCTTTAATCTTTATTGGAGATGAAAGTAAAAGTTTGATAGAGCCGCTGTTAATTTCACGGCTTACCAATCCCATTGTCAAAAGCGGGACATACAAATACAAATAATTTTGCAGTTCAGTGTACAATCCGTTGAAACCTGAAAATATAGACTGTGTCAGATTACCAAAATCTTCTCCAATTTTTTGTGCTTTTTCAAAACGTTCAATAGAGTTTAAAAATTTCCAGCTGGACTGAATTGAAAATATCACTAAAACCACCCATGCAACCGGGGAATAGAACATGGTATTGAGTTCTGTTTTAGCAATTCGGAATATTGTTCTCATTTGTTTACTTTTAAGATAGACTAGAATTTTTAGAAGGTGCTTTTTTAGATAACTGAGCGAAAATTTCGTCCAGGGAAACTTTCTCGAATTGAATTTCTCTGAGTTTCCAATTGTTATAGACGCTTAGTGCAATAATTTTTTCGGCAATTACCTGTGTTCCAGTAAAGGTGAGCTGTACTTTTTTAGGCGAAAGAAAAACAGCAGCTGTAATTTCAGGGATATTGGTAAGTAATTCAAGAGCCGGCGGATTTTCAAAACTTGCAGTTAATTTATCCGCTTCGATATAATTGTTGAAAGCATCCAGCGTATCGGAGAAAACCATATGTCCGTTCTCAATCATTCTGATGTCCTGGCAGGTTGCCTGAACTTCAGAAAGAATGTGTGATGAGAAAATCACGGCTTTATCTTTAGCTATTTTCTTGATTAAATTTCTCACTTCTAAAATTTGGTTTGGATCCAGCCCGTTTGTAGGCTCATCTAAAACCACCAGTTTTGGCTCATGTATAATGGCTTGCGCAATTCCCACACGCTGGCGGTATCCGCCTGAAAGGTTTCTGATTAAACGGTTGCTGAAATGTGCAATACCACATTTTTCTTTTGCTTTTTCAACAGCATTATGCAAATCTTCTTTTTTGACATGGCGCAATTCTGCACAGTGAATTAAATATTCGTTTACTGTTAAATCCAAATGCAGAGGCGGCGTCTGCGGTAAAAATCCTATTAGTCTCTTGGCTTCAACAGGATTTTCTTTGAGGTTGATTCCGTCAATAAATATATTTCCATGAGTCTGGTTTAAAACCCCGCAGAGAATATTCATGGTAGTTGATTTTCCAGCGCCATTGGACCCCAAAAGACCTAAAATTCTGTTTTCTTTAATTTCAAAACTTATATTTTGTATTGCCCAGTCCTTACTGTATTGATGCGACAAGTCCTCAACTCTTACAATTGTTGTTTCCATAGTGTTGTATAAAATTGCAGGAATGTATTCTATAAAAGTACATTCCTGCGTCATTTTTATTGTTAATATCCTTCGGTTGGATTTAAAAAGGGATTAGAGCGAAGAGCAGGTTCTGGGATTGGATATAAACGGTCGGTAGATTTCCAGATTTTATCCGATAAGACAGAAAGCGTTTCATCCAGTTTTCCTGTTCTTTTAAGATCCAGCCATCGGTGTCCGTTTTCTGCAAAAAGTTCACGCTGTCTTTCCAAAGCAATTAAATCAAGCAATTGCTTAGGATCTGTTAAAGTAGTATTTGCCAGTAAAGCTCTGTTTCTAATTACATTTATATCTTCCTGAGCTCCAGTAATATCATTTGATCGAACTCTGGCTTCGGCTCTTATAAGATACAATTCAGCTAGTCTCAATATGGTTGAGCGCTCTAAAGGAGAATTAGTATAGCTGTTTTTATATTTCCTAGGTGCAATTCCCAGAAACACATTACTGGTATTTTTAATATCAATTGTCCAGTTCGTTTTTCTGGCATCACCTATTTCAAAAAGTGCATTACCTTTTCTAAGTAAGTATGTGCCTCTGGTTGTAAATATGGCAGATCCTTCATAAGTGTAGTTCACATTATAATATGGTATCTGCAGAATCGCTTCCTTATTATCAGCAATAAAGGGACTGTTTGTAGCAGTTAGGCCTTTAACCATACTGTAAGTACCGGTCTGGTTTATAACTTCGGATGCATGTACTGCTGCTTCATTCCATCTGGCCATATAAAGGTTTACTCTGGCCAATAAAGCTTCTGCTGCCCATTTTGTGGCTCTGATTTTTTCATTATCATAATTGCTGTAATCGGCAGGAAGATCTTTTGAAGCATCTGTGAGATCCTTTATAATTTGTTCATATACCTCATTTTGCGCAGTTTGGGGAGCCAGCGCACTAACATCTATGTTCGTTGTTAAAATTAAAGGAACACTGCCCCAAAGATTAGTCAGGTAAAAATGGGAATAGGCTCTTAAGAATTTTGCTTCTGCAGTCCACTGCCTGCTTTTTGCAGCAGTAAGGGTAGTGCTTTTACCAATTCCTTCTATTGCATTATTGGCGTTATAAATTGTTTTATACAATTGCGTCCACATCGTGTTTATTGATCCGTCAGTATCAGGGATTTCATTTGAACTGTACGGATTAGCAATTCCTGTTCTTGGTGTCAGTTCATCTGAGGTTTGTCCAAGGATCGTATGCAGGTAATCATTGTAGGTAGACTCAACCATACTTTGGTAAATACCATTAATGGCAGCTTCTGCTGTTATATCTGAAGCATAGACGGTTTGTGATGATAATTGATTTCTGGGAAGGTCAACATCGAGCGCATCATCACAGCTTGTCAGTGCAATAAAAAGAAAAAAAGAAAATATATAGGTATATTTAGTATAATAATTTTTCATGTTTTTTAGATTTAAAATGTAAACTGTGTTCCAAGAGTGATCGTACGCAAGGGTGGCAATGCGAGCCCCTGCGTTTCCGGATCAAGTCCTTTGTATTTGGTAAAGGTCACCAGGTTTTGTCCCTGAAGTGAAATTCGGATACTCTGCAGTACTTTTTGGGTAGCTGCATCTAAAGGAACTGTATAGGAGGCACTAACATTTTTAAGTTTTATATACGAAGCATCTACCAGTGAAGCATTAGAACTTATATAATCGTAAAAGCTGTTTTGAAAATCTGAACTTATAACATGACCTTGCGCTATATAATCATTGTACTCATCGACCTGAAAATTAGCCGTACTGTATGGATAACCCGGCTGGGCTCCTGTATCTGACATCAAAGTGCTGCCTTTCTGTTTTACAAATTGGAACAAAAAGTCAAGTGTTAGGGATTTATAGCTGATTGTATTTGAGATTCCTCCATAATATTTAGGGTATGTAGGCCCGTAATATTTTCTGTCGCCTTTGCCGGTCTGTGCTAATCCGTCTGATATTTCACCATCTCCGTTTACATCTTCAAATTGAGCTTCTCCATCAGCACCTACACCTGTAAAGGTTTTTAAGTATCTGCTGCTTATAGGGTTTCCAACGATGTATTGAGAATAATAACTGCTAAATTCGATACCGTCAAATCTGGCTAATTTATTAGAATTGGTAGAAAAGTTAAAGTCTGTGGACCAATTTAAGTTTTTGTTTTTGACATTGGTTGTACCCAGGGTAAACTCCCATCCTTTATTTTCTACTTCAGCCGGTAGATTGGCAGTGTAGGATGTAAATCCTGCCTGGGCGCTAAGGGTATAATCGACCAATTGATTATTGGAAGTATTTTTGTAATAGGCTGCACTGAAAGAAATACGGTCTTTAAGGAAATTCAAATCGATTGCGGCTTCAAATTTCTTGGTAAGTCCCCATTTAATGTTCGGGTTTTGAATTCTGGCAGCAGACATTGAAGCATGCCCGTCACCATAATTACGGGTTTCAAAAGTGTCTGCATATTTATAATCCCCAATCTCATCGCTTCCAATCTCTCCATAACTGGCGCGTATTTTACCAAAACTTAGTACAGGGATATCTTTCATGAAATCTTCCTGCGTAAAGACCCATGCCGCTCCTGCAGAGCCAAAATTTCCAAAACGGTTATTTGCACCGAACCTTGATGAGCCGTCCCTTCTGAAGTTGACATTCAAAATGTATTTATTTGAAATATTATAATTTAATCTGCTGAAAAGAGAGATGTATTTATATTCTGAACTGCCGTTATAGGCTTTTATAACCTTTGCAATTGCTGTATTCCCAATCAAATTATCCGCACTGTAATTACTGGAGTTTATATATGAGGGCATTTCAGATTTTCTGTTCTGCCAGGAACCTCCAACAAGTGCAGTCAGGTTTCCTTTCCATAATCCAGTGGTGTAATTCAGCTGTGGTTCTATAGTAAAATTATTGGTTGTATTGGTTGAAACCGAGTATGCTCTTGCATAGTTAGAGTCATCGCCGTTGGCCTGGTCATATACATAATTAGTAGCTGATGCCGGCATCGTTTGTTCGGTCTGCATTTGAGTCCTTCCGAATCCTAAGTCTGTTTTAAAAGAGAATCCTTTTGCAATTTCATATTGCAGATTAAAACTTGTAAGGATGTTGTTTCCCTTATCTTCCACATTTTTGCCTAAGGCTCCAATGGGGCTGATATCATCAGAATTATCAGCAGACCAGTATAAGCTTCCGTCTGGATTGTACAAAGGACGGTTTGGGGCAGTACTCAGAGCATATGTTGTAATATCAAAGAAAGGAAGTTTGTTTTTATCTATGGTATAAATTATCGAAGCCCCTAATTTTAATTTTTTGTCCAGGGTAGTATGGTTGACATTAAAATTGGTTGAGAATTTGTTATAACCGAAATCTCCAGGTAAAACAGTAGTTTCTTTGTGATAAGATGCGCTCAGAAGAAAATTGGTGGTATCGTTGCCGCCTCTTAATGAACCGGAAAAATTAGTAAAATTTGCCGTGCCGCCGATTAACTTCTTCTGCCAGTTGGTTTGGGCATTCGGATCCCAGTCGGTAAGGGCAATACCATTGCTGTCAACATCGGCTGTACCGCCGCTATTGTCAAGGGCAGTCTGCAGCATGTTGAGGTAAGCAGGAGTGCCTAATGTTTTTACCATATGGGCTACCTGAGAAACTCCCGAGTTGGTCGTTACGGTAAACTCTGTTTTTCCGGCTTTTCCTTTTTTTGTCGTAATAAGCACAACGCCATTGGCACCTCTTGAACCATAAATTGCCGTTGCATCGGCATCTTTAAGGATTTCAATGCTTTCGATGTCATTAGGATTTATAATATTAAGCGGGCTTGTTGATTTTTGGGCTCCTCTAATAACATTTTGATTTTGTACCTGCTCTTTAATATCATCTCCAATATAAGGAACACCGTCCAGAATGTAAAGCGGCAGGTTTTTTCCCTCAATAAAGTTTCGCCCGCGAATGCTGATGTTCATGTCACTTCCTGCATAGCCGGAAGTCTGGGTTACAAAAACACCAGGGGTTCTTCCCTGCAGGGTTTGTAAAATATTAGTTACAGGCTGTTTTTCAATATCTTCGGAAGTAATTTTAACTACGGATCCAGTTGAAGACCTTTTGGTTGTTGTACCGTAACCAATAATTACAATTTCATCAAGTTTGGCTAAATCAGGCTGCATCTTAACTGTTAGAGATGTCTGGTTTTCAACGATAATCTCCTGTGTTTTATATCCTAGATAAGATACCTTAAGGGTATGCTTTCCTGGCGGCAGCTCTATGTAAAATTGACCGTCAAAATCAGATAACCCGCTTTTGTTTCCTCCTACAAGTGAGATTGTTACACCGGGAAGCGGCAGCCCGTTTTCATCCAGTACCTTTCCATTGATCATGTAGCTTGCATATAGAGATTTTACTTCTTTTTCTCTTATCAGAATGGTTTTGTTTGCCGTAACTGTTACTTCAAAATTGCCTTTTTTTAGAGTTTCTTCCAGAAGTTTACCAGCGTCTATAGTTCCTTTTTTAAGGCGGACTTTAGGAACCTTTTCAAATAAATCTTCATGGTAAATAAAAGCATATTTTGTTTGTCTTCGAATCAGATCGAAAACCTCGTCAACGGTTGCTGTTTTATCTGCATCAATTATGATTTTATCATTCTGTGAGAATATTTTCCCCGGAGTAAAACTGAAAACTGTTGTGCAGAATAAAAATATAAAAGTTTTCATAATAAACAGTGTAAACGATTTCCTGCAAAGGAAAACATTGTTAGTAAATTTAATTTTCATAAATTTGATTGTTGGTTAGTTGAATTTTTAATTAGGCGACATTATAGGAGGGATAAAGTACATTACTGTGAGAGGTCGTGACTTTATTCCCTTTCTTATTTTATAATAATTCTTCTGTTTTTTATTTCATAGGCATTGATAAATTTGGTTGTTTGTATGGTTGTTAATATTTCTTTTAAATCCTGGTCTTTTCGCAGAACACCATTAAATTTTACGTTTTCTAGTTTAGTGTTTTCAAATGTTACATCGACATTGTACCAGCGCGATAATACTTTCATAATATCTTTTAAAGACATATTATTAAAACTGAAAAGCCCTTCTTTCCATGCAACAGAACTGTAAACATCGGCTGTATATATTTTTATCTGGTTATCAGTAAGATCAAAATCAGACTGCTGTTTAGGAATCAGCAGGTGTTTGCGGCCTGCAATATTTACTGATACTTTTCCCTCTACCAGTGTTGTGTAGATATTATTTTCTCCATTATAAGCTTTAATATTAAACTGCGTGCCCATAACTTCTACGGTTTGTTTTTTTGTAAAAACTTCAAATTTTGAACCCTTGTGCTCGCTGCTTGGGGAAACTTCGAAGTAGGCTTCTCCGTAAACCAATTCTACCTTTCTGACTTCTCCGTCAATAAAGGCAACGGGATATTTTAATTGGGATTCTGAATTAAGCCAGACTTTGGTCTGGTCAGCCAGCTCTATAAAAAACTGCCCGCCTCTTGGAATTGTTAAAAAATTTGATCCGATTTCCTGTGATGCTTCTTTACCCTGAGACTTATATATAATATGCTCCCCGTTACTGCTTAGGTTATTTCTGTTGTAATTGGTTCCTTTTCCTAAAGCTATTCTGGATCCGTCCTCTAAGGTTAATGTTGCTTTGCTGCTTCCAATTTCAATTGGGGTATTAGCCAAAACATTATTTTTAGCCTGATCTGCTTTATTTAAAAACCAATACGAAAGTGAGAGCAGCAGCACAAGTGAACCGGCCGCAGCGTATTTAAGCCAAGATCTGTTTATAGAAATAACAGGGGCAATGACTTTTTTGTTATTGGATTTCTCTACAATAGATTTCCAGGCAGCTTCTTTGTCAATGAGAGAATAGTTTGAAATTTTAGAAACTATTTTCACAAAATCAATATCTTTTGAAAATGGATAATCCTGCTTGAAATATTTTAAACGTGACTTTTCATCATCGCTTAAAATCTTTAATTTCTTTTTAATGATAAGTATCGATAAATTGAAAATATCTTTCATTCTAATGGTGCTTTTCTATAGAACAACCAAGAAGTAAAAAAGTACTACTGAAATTTGATATTTTTTTAATAAAAATTAAATTAATTTTTAAAAGCCCTGTGTTTACTGGTGCTATTGGGTAATTAAAAAGTATAAAAAAGATTCCAAGTCTTTAAACTGATTTCTTAAAATGATATAAGCCTGAGATTTTAAGGTTTTTACAGTCTGTATTTTGATGCCTAAAGTTTCGGCAATTTCAGGGTTTTTCTGGCCAATAAGAATGAGCTTTATAACTTCTTTTTTTCTATCTGGAAGCAATTCGATAGCCTGATGAAGCTGTCTGACTATCTCTTCTTCTAAAACTTGTTCTAAAAATAAACTGTCATCTTGCAAAAATTGTGTATTATTGGCGGCGTACCTATCTTTTACTTTAGTATGTTTAATAAAATTAAAGCATTTATTTCGGGTGGCTTTGTATAAATAAACTTTTAAAGATGTTTCATCTGGAAAGGCCAGGTCTTTTTCCCAGATATCTACAAAAATATCCTGAACCATATCTTCACACTCATCACTAGAGGCTATAAATCTGCAGCTATACGAAACAAGCGCCTCATAATAGGTTTCAAATATTTTTTTTATATCACTTTTAAGAAGTGCCGGTTGAGTGAATTCCAATAGAGAGAGATAACTTGTTTTTGCAAAAATATACAGTTCTGATTACTAATAGCAAAATTACATAATTAATTCATGCAAAATTTAGCTATTAGCTCATTGGAATACGGAATCGGAATTATTTTGACCTAGTCTTGGCTGTTTGTATGCTTTATTGTAAATCTTATCTTGGTTTGTAAGACATCTAATTTATGTTTTAAGCAGATTCAGGTAATCTGCTGCCAACAGCTTTTTTTATGTTACAAATTTCACATTTTCATATCCCATTTTTTGCCCTTTTTAATAATGCAGGCACCTTTGATAACATCTACTTTGTATGCTGATGCAAAATAGTATTCTAAAAAGATTGGCACTTATGTAAAAAATAATCCTCTTAAAGTAAAATATAATCTGTTAATTCCATTTGAAATCGGATTTTAGAATTTAGTGGCGTTTACTTTAAAATTTACAAATCATTTTACCGGTGATTTAATGAAGTCAGTTTATTTATTCTCAAGTAAATTTGTAAGATATTTTTTTGTTAGTAATTTGATTCTATCTACTGTAAGGGCTAAATGTAAAAATCATAAAGAGCATGTCCTTTCTTATAAAAAAAGATTTCTGGTTATTATTTTAGATGTAAAATTTTTAGTATAAAGTAAATTTTTTACAAGTAAATTTTAATTCTGAAGTTCTTATATTAAAATTCATCGATGGGTGATAAATCATAAAGCAGAAATTCAACTGTGTAAAAGAATATAAATTTAAAAGTTTGCAGCAATACATTTATCAAATGATATTCTTTATATAGTTATGAGTAAAATGTCTAAAGATTATATACTTATAAATTTTCACTGAAATAGACTGAAATTAAAAACTGTTTTAGTTTGCTTTTTATACTTAACTTCTTGTACATTTTGTTGTTAAATGGATAATTCTATTTACCATGGAATTTCACCTTTTAAAGGATTGCTTTCTTCGCTGAAGAATTTACCTGTTGGTCCGTTTTTATCAATTAATGCATACTTGATAATGCGTTTTGCTGCGATTTCTAATTCGCCGCCATTATGATTGGTAAAATCGGTTTTTGTGTAGCCGGGGCAGACTGCATTTATTTTAAAAGCGGTATCACGTAATTCGTAAGCTAAATGGACAGTATACATATTCATAGCGGCTTTTGAAGAGCCGTAAACAGCATATTTTGCGTAATCATAAGCAGGCCAGTTAGGGTCGCTTTGCAATGTGAGGGAGCCTACACTTGTACTGACATTTACGATTCTTGGCTCAGTCGATTTTTGCAATAAGTCAATAAAAGCTTTAGTCACTCTCGCTACTCCAAATACATTGGTATCAAAAGCAGCTAAAAATTGATCTGTTCTTGCTTCAAGTGCAGTGAAGGGCATTCCTCCGTTAATACCAGCGTTATTAATGAGGATATCTATGGC
This sequence comes from Flavobacterium flavigenum, assembly GCF_027111255.2. NCBI lineage: Bacteria > Pseudomonadati > Bacteroidota > Flavobacteriia > Flavobacteriales > Flavobacteriaceae > Flavobacterium > Flavobacterium flavigenum. The sequence continues at coordinate 5,039,178 of NZ_CP114285.2, forward strand.
TGTTATTTTTTTGCCGATCTCTTTACGTGCAGTTTTTATAGAATTTTCATCTGTAACGTCTAATTGCACAGCTTCTAAATTGCTGAATCCTTGTGCTTTTAATTTATCAACTGCTTGGAGCCCTTTTTTCAAATCACGGCTTGCTATATAAACGTATAAGCCGTTTTCTAATAATTGTTTTGCTGTTTCAAAGCCTATCCCTTTATTTGCCCCTGTAATTAATGCTGATTTCATTTATTGTTTCTTTTAAATTAATAATGCAAAGTTGCATCGTGTAAAAAAGAAATCTTTTACCATTTGGTAAAAAAAAATGCAGTTAACGAATGTTTTTTCTAATTCTGCTTAATGATTGCTGTGTAATACCAAGATATGAGGCTGTAAAACTCAGAGAAACACGATTTAAGACTGACGGATAGTTCTTCATAAATTCCAGATAGCGAGTGGTGGCATCTTGGGAAATTACGGGGCCTTTTCTGGACTTTTGAAAAAGACAATTTTGAAACATCTTATTTTTAATGTTTTCCCAACCCGCTATGGTCTGAGAAATTTCTTCCCAATCCTGTTTTGAAAAAACAATGAGTTTACATTTTGTAGCGGCTTGCAAATATTCAGAAGAAATAGTGTTTGCTTCAAAATTGACATAATCAACTATTATACTATTTTCGCTGATAAAACATCTGGTGATTTCTTCTCCTTTATCATTGTAATAGCAGCCACGAATAACACCTTCTAAAATAAAACCAATCTGCATTGGAATTTTTCCTGCTTCGGAAAAGTAGTCGTCTTTTTCAAGTTGTGTTACAATTGTTTTTTTTTCAATACACTCCAGCTGCTGTTTGCTTAAATTTCCAAACTGTAAAATATATTCAATTAATTCTTTCATAACGGCAAGTTTATAAAAAAATGATTTAATTTCCATTTAAAATTTCGATTGATTTATATCTATGCTTCTTGCAATAGTATTTATTATAAAATTAAACCGAAGAATTAATTCCGCTATCCTTAAATTAGGTTTGAAAATTTAACATGATATTTATTAAGCACTAATCTTCTATTATGTTTAATCTGGAATTTCTGGAAGATGAATGAACGAAAATGTAAGACAATAACAAATCGTTAATCACTTTTTAAAACAGCCAACCAGAATATAATACCTAATTTCCCGAGCATCTTTGGTTTTAAAATACTATTTAGTTATCCAATATTAAATTTAAAGCCAGCTTTTTTTCGATTTTTTTTAATCTTTAGTTGCAGCTCTTTCTTTTGTCTGTATTTTTTTACAGATTGTTAAATATTTTATTGTGTTATATATATAGGTAAAATAGTATTAAATATAGATAATATTGTCTCACAAAGGCAGTAGTGTGTTTTTTACATTTACAAAAGAATGCTATTTCTTAACCTAATAATTAAACAAACTATGAAAAAACTTTTACTGCTAGTTGTCGTTTTTCTATCCAGCTATTCTGCAATTGCACAGAAAACGCTTTTTACTCCCACAGAATGGAGTGATCCCAACAATGAATTTTACAATAAAGTATCCAGCACCAGAAAATATGAGTCTACGAATTTCGTACTTTACTGGGGAGATAAAGTGGGCACAAATCCTGCAGCATATGCTGATGCTACCTTAAGATTCACTCCAAAATCGGTGGCAGATACGCTTGAGACTAGCTTTAAGCGCTACATTACCGATTTGCATTTTATAAATAATGCCCCAACAACAAATTTTGGAAAATACAAGATCATTATTATGATGATGAATACCTGGAACTCTACAGATCCGAGATTAGAGGCCTTTGCTCAGGCTAGTTCATTTAGTAACACTATAGGTGCTATGTTTGTACATCCGGAAGCCACAAGAGATGGTGGCGCATTATCGCATGAATTTGCCCATACGCTGCAGATGATGATGGGTATTCAGGAAAATCCGGGTGCAGGAAAAGCATTTTCCGGATACGATTGGGCAGGTCCTTTTTTTGAGGGACATGCGAACTTTATGCGCGCCCAAGCCTACCCTCAATGGGCAGAAATTGACGGAACTCTTACCCGCTGGATTCAGACGAAGCATTTTATGTGGTCGTCTACCAGACATCACTACACGAATTTTCATTTAATGTATTATGTGCAGGAAAAAGAAGGTTTTGATTTCACTAGAAGAATGTGGGCGGAATCTATGAATGAAGAGCATCCGCTTGAAACCATTAAGCGATTAAAAGGTTTTACGCAAGACCAACTTGATGATTATCTTTGGGGATATGCGCAAAGACAACCTGCATTTGATTATCCTATCCAATGGAACTCTCAAATCAATGCGACGAGTAATTTTGGAAAAACCATCAGAACGGTGTATAACAGCATAAAAACAAATATGCCTCGCTATACCAGCAGAGAATACACACTTTTAACTAAAGTTACAGGAACAACAGATCAATATTATACAAATAACGATTGGGCTCCACAAGATTACGGAATGAACGTAATTCCTTTATATCCAACCTGTACGGGAACCCAAAAGAAAGTTACCATTAAATTTAAAGGACATACTGAGGTTAATACAACTCAAGCAGGATGGAGATATGGTTTTGTTACGACAAAGACCGATGGTACTATTTCGCGTTACAGTCCAATGTATAAAGTGGATGGCGAAGCTTCCTTTACGCTTAATACCGCTACAGAAGCCAATATTTATCTTGTAGTTTTTGCTGCGCCAAAAGTCCATGTAAATTACAATATGGATGTTGGTTACCCAAAACAAAGAAGATATCCTTATGAACTGAAAATTGCAAATGCTACTCCTGAAGGATATCAGCCTGCAGCAAATTTCAGAAGTTATCTTAAAACAAACGGACATCTGCACACTAACGGAGGCGGATGGGTTTCTAATAATGCGACTGTTGCATCTACAGTATATGTAGGTCCTTATGCAATTGTAAGAGCCGGAAATGTTTCAGGAAATGCCCGAATAGAAGATTATGCTATGGTAGATGGCGGAACTATAAATGGCAGTGCGATTGTTAGAGGAAATGCATGTGTGTACAACGCAACGATATCAAACACTGCAATTGTTGAAGGTAATGCGTGGATGGAAGGCGGATCTGTAAAAAACACAGCAAATATAAAAGGAAACGCAATGCTGTTTGCAGGAGATTTTGGAAGCTCAGTTGTAGTGGGTGGTGATGCAGAAATTGGAAGCTGTTCTACACCGGGTGTTTATTTGCAGTTTCCATATTGGAGAAACGGAAGAGATAATTGCGATGGCAAAGGCGCAGCTGATACTTCTAATATCGACATCAATGCAGCATTTACCAACTTTACAGCTGCACAGATGGCTTTTAGCTCCACACCTAACTGCACAGCATCTGCACTTAGTTCCAATAAGTCAGTCCTAGAGTCAGAAGTTGATTTGAGCATCTATCCTAATCCAGCAACTGGAAATATAAATATAACTTTTTTGCAGACTGAACAGCAAAAAGTTACAATTTCAGTATTTGATACCAGCGGGCGCAGTTTAAATGTTATTAAGAGCCAAATTTATGATACTGGCAGAATTGAAATTCCTTACAATTGCAGTAATCTAGCTCCTGGGGTTTATTTACTGCAGATTCAGAGAGGAAATGAAGTAGTCAGTAAAACATTTATTAAGCAGTAATGATTCATTAGCAATTACTTGGCACTATTGTAAAAAGGGGTAAGATTGAAAATTGCAGGGTCTGGCTTTTTAATTAAAGTTGGACCCTTCTTCTTGATTATTTGCTCCGATTCAGAAATTAACGCTTAGAAATGAGGCTGAGCCGAAAAAGCGAATTTCAGCAGGTGCAAGATAATATTTTTTAAATGGAGGATTACTTTTTTATTAATTCATTACAGTTTCGGACGTAAACTTGTTAGAGCCTCATTTTGCTGTTTTTTCATTTTAATAAATAATAATCTATCACAATTTTCCTGTAAATATTAGAAGAGTGAAATATCTTTAAAAACCGCCTTAACTTTTTGTAGAAAAAAACGGAAGTGACTCCTTTTTGTATCTATAAAAAACGTTTTTTTTATTTTATAAAGCATTGATAAGACAGTTTTATTTTCCCTCTCGCATTGGTACGATGTCATTTTCGTGAACCGAATAGCTGTCATTTTCAAGAGATAATTTTTGAAATGCAGCTAAATCTGCTGGTGTTTGGTAAGCATTTGATACATTTTTCTAAAAAAAGCTTCCCTACCCAATCCAGATTGAAAATCATTGTCATTTTTAACATACCGTCCCAATTATTATTATAGCCGTGAACAGATAGTCTTGGTATGTGAATTACAGTTCCTGGTGCGGCCTTTATTTCACCTTTAGCTGTCAGGGGTGTCAAGATTCCTTCATTACTTATAAATATTTCATCCAGTTCTTTATGATAATGCAGCTTTGGCCCTCTGACATTGGCCAGCATTTCTATTTGATAAAATCCGTATTTATTGTTAGTTAAAGCGGCATGAACAATTGCTTTTAATTTATTTCCGTGGCTTTCATATTGTTCATTTTTAAACAATGGAACGATGAGAGTATCATCGTTCCATTGTTTGAGAATATCTCCTTCATAATTAATTTTGTGGAATTTCTTCAACCAGAATTTCATTTCCTGATTTGTCAAAGTAAATGCAGGACATTTTGTCCATACAAATTTCCCATTTTTCAATTCCTGTTTCGGCACACATTTTTATGAAAGCCAGATAGTCTGTTCTGCCTTGCTGATGAGCAAGTAATTCTGCTTTAAATTTTTCTGTTTTTGGCTTCTCAGCAATTTCTAATGCTTCATACTTTGCCGGAACGGTTGCGGTATAATGGCTTCCGCTGTGATAGTCAATATGGCCATCGCTTACATAAGCTTCATAGTGGGTAACTCCCAATAACTTAATTTCCTTAATATAAGAAGGGAAATCTGCACCTGATTTTACTTTGCTGTGGGCTTCTTTGATTTGTTCTGCTGTAAACATTTTTTCTTGTTTTTTAATTATTAAACGATTTACTGAATCACACGCAGCCATAATGCTTAAACTGGAGAATACGACTGCCGGTTTTAGAATTGATTTTATCATTGTCTTTACATTAGATTGCAATGCAAAGATGCAGTGATGAAAACCCGTTTAATTGTAAAAAATCGTTTTTCTACAAGAAGCGTTTAAAATTTTCAGGAGTTTCTCCCGTAAATTGTCTGAAGTCTTTTACAAAGTGGGCCTGGTCGAAGAAATTGTTTTCATAACAGATTTCTGTCAGCGTTTTGTTTTGATTCAGGCTGTCAAGAACAGCATTAAAGCGGACAATTGAAGCAAATTTTTTAGCCGTGGTGCCAACGGCTTTTCTAAAACGCTTTTCAAATGGACTTTGGCTGATAAATAACTTTTCATTAAGTTCCTTTATACGGATAGTTCCTTTGCTTTGATAAATGAGTTTCACGGCTTGAACAATTAATTTGTCTGTTTGAACGTTTTTGAGCTGAGAGACTAAATACTGCTCAACTATTTTTATTCGAAGTTTGTCCGTATCGGCTGCCACTAATTTCTCTTCTACTTCAGTTATGCTGTTTTTATCAAAAATATAGCCAAGTGAAAGGCTTAAATTAAAGAGTTCGTTGGCAGGATGCAAAGCAAAATGAGTAAAGCCGATTTCAGTGAAGAAAACTAATATTGTTCCTATATCTGCCGAATTTTTAAAGATTTTACAGCAGTCAGTAATTCCTGTTATTCCTGCCGCTGCCAGTTTGCTTTCACTATTGTCTTTTATGCTGGCAAGTTCTCCTTTGTATTGAAATCCGATAACAAGTCCCGAGGATGGGAAAACTTTATACTCATTTTCAAATTCATTCTCCGACACTGCAAAATATTTGATGTAGGGCCTTAATTGTTCAGTAGGAAAATGTTTTTCAAATTTCATCGATTTTAATATGTTTTCTTAACCCCTTAAAATTCTCTAAAACTTAATTTATACAATCCAATGCATTATGTCAAGGCGGTTATTTTAGGTTAATTTTGAGCAATACCCAGAATTATTTTTAAGCTAATTTAAGAATTTTTACCCTATCTAGTAACCTTTCAAGATAAATACGAATAACTCTTCGCAAGATGTCATTGAAATACTCTTTAAATCTTAGCGGTGATTATATGAAAAAGTCTTTTAATATGGAATAACTGACTCTTCAGATACAAAAACAATAAGTCGAAAACCATGCATTCACACGAAGAAAACTGCTTCATAGTACTTTCGTTCATATTGCCATATGCACTAATATTGATAAAGTTTGGTTTAGTCATGTTGTTTATAGTCAATGCAATAGCTGATGAAGGCTTGAGATTTGCTTTATCCAAAATTATATTTAGTGAAGGCAGATTAAGATTTTATTCAAAATCTTTTTTAAAATTACTGAAGGATAAATGAAAGAGCTGCTTGTCTGATACTAAAATTAAGAAAAGATTTTTTTTAATATATAATTAATTAAAAAGAATAATAATTGTATATTGTACACTTATTTTTAATTCTAAAATGTAATATAGCTGATTTTCCCAATAAAGTGAATCTGGTTATTGCATTAGACTATCTGCCCTGCTAAATGAGAAAACTACAATATTTTTGGTTTGCAATATTTACACTTCTAACCACTACTGCAATAGCGCAAAACACTGCAGCAGAGAAAAAAATAAAAATTGATTTTGGATGGAAGTTTAAACTTGGAGATTATCCCCATGCCTCAGAAGAGAATTTTGACGACAGTGCGTGGCGTGAATTAGATTTACCGCATGACTGGAGCGTAGAAGGTAATTTTGATTCCAAACATGCTATGGGAAATGATGGAGGTTATCTTCCCGCGGGAATTGGCTGGTACAGAAAAGTATTGCAAATCACATCATCACAAATGAAGGAGAAACTCAGTCTTTATTTTGAAGGAGTTTATATGAACGCTGAGGTATTTATTAACGGAACTTCGTTAGGATTACGTCCTTATGGTTTTTCTTCTTTCTTTCATGATATAAGCCCGTATGTAAAAGAAGGCAAAAATGTAGTAGCTGTAAGGGTTGATAATTCGCAGCAAAAAAATTGCCGATGGTATACTGGTTCAGGGATTTATCGTCATGTTTGGCTTATCACTGAAAATCCTATCCATGCAGCCCAGTGGGGCACGGTTATTACAACACCGGAAGTCGACTCCAAAAAGGCCTTGGTTAATGTACAGGTAAATGTTCAAAATGAAACGAATTCACCTCAACAGATAAAATTAGAGATTAATATTTTAGACAAGAAGAATAAAAATACTGCTGCATCCTCAATTATAGTAGAGGTTCAGGCAAATGGCAATAAGGATGTTGCTCAGAATATTTTCCTAAAAGCGCCGTATTTATGGGCAGTTGAAAGTCCAGATTTATATCGTGCAGTCATAAAAATATATCAGAAAAACAATGTAATAGATCAATCTCAAATTTCATTCGGAATTAGAAAAATAGAGTACAATGCTCAGAAAGGTTTTGTTTTAAACGGAGTGCAGCTAAAACTAAATGGAGGCTGTGTCCATCATGATAACGGACCTTTAGGTGCAGCCGCTTATGATCAGGCAGAAATTAAAAAAGCGGTACTCTTGAAAAAAGCAGGTTTCAATGCCGTAAGAACAAGCCATAATGCCCCTTCTGAAGCTTTTCTGCAGGCGTGTGATTCTATAGGTTTGATGGTGATTGATGAAAGTTTTGATGGATGGCGTGAGGAAAAAAACACTTATGATTATTCCATCTATTTTGATAAATGGTGGAAAAAAGATATTGAAGCGCTTGTACTGAGAGACCGAAATCATCCTTGTATAATTATGTGGAGTATAGGTAATGAAATAATCGAAAGAAAAACACTTGAAGCTGTGCAGACGGCTCATAAACTGGCAAATCATGTACGAAAACTAGATCCTGGCAGACCGGTCACATCGGCTATGACAACATGGGATAATGACTGGGAAGTTTTTGATCCTCTCTTTGCAATGCATGATATAGGCGGATACAATTATCAGATGCATCGGGCAGCATCAGATCATGAAAGAGTGCCCTCACGCATCATTTTACAGACAGAGTCTTATCCAAGAGATGCTTTCAATAACTGGAAAGCCGTAAATGATAACCCCTATATAATTGGTGATTTTGTCTGGACAGCTATGGATTATCTTGGTGAATCGGGTATTGGCAGGTATTATTATAAAGGAGATGTAAAAGGTGAACATTATGAGCGTGATTTATTCCCTTGGCATGGCGCTTACTGTGGCGATATAGATCTAATCGGAATGCGAAAACCAATATCTTATTACAGAGAGATGCTTTATAGCAGTAAAAAAATGCTATATCTGGCAGTTAAAGAACCTAATAATTATTATGGTGAAATTCAGGAAACACTATGGTCTGTATGGCCAACCTGGGAAAGCTGGAAATGGCCGGGATATGAAGGTAAGATGATTGATGTTGAAATTTATTCTACTTATCCTTCGGTGCGGCTTTATCATGATGGTAAATTGGTGGGAGAAAAAGCAACGACGAGAAAAGAGGAATTTAAAGCTGTATTTCAGATTCCATACAATGCAGGTGAATTAAAGGCAGCAGCAATAGTGAATGGCAGCGAAGTTCAATCTCAAATTCTTAAAACCGCAGGTAAAACGGCTTTAATTACATTAACACCAGATAGAACAGTTCTAAAAGCTGACGGACACGACCTAGCATATGTCAATATAGAGCTTACTGACTTAGAGGGAGTCCGTGAACCAAATGCGGAAAATTTATTAAGCTTTGAAATTGAAGGAGCAGGCACTATTGTAGGTTTGGCAAATGCAAACCTTAAAGATACAGAGCCGTATGTTTCCAATAAACGAAAAGCGTGGAAGGGTCAGGCATTGGTTATTATAAAGAGTAAGAAAGAAAAAGGAAGTATTATTTTAAAAGTCAAATCGCCAGATTTAAAAGATTCTTCTCTAAACCTTAGAGTTGAGTAATTTAATAGTTTCGAACCTAAGCTTGGCAGACCTTCATTTTGCTAAGGGTCTACTTTTCAAAAACACCATGTGCCGCGATTCTGCCGCAAAATTTAAATTGCTAAACACTTATAAAAAACTGCTCTAATTTTTTTTCCCAAAAAATAGCGGTTCTGCTTTTTTAAACAAGAAAATAAATGACGCTTTTCTGGTTTCTATTTCTTTTTGGGATATAGTTTATATAACCGTATTCATTTAAATCCTTTATGCACCTGTGATACGTGACAGGACCGGCTGTATTATTTTAGGTTTAATGTTGTTTTTCAGGAGCTTTTTCCCGCTATCCGCTCTAATCTTCTGTGCCGAACCCCGGCGCAGAAGGATTTCCGCTGCTATCGGGGCTAAAAAGTTAAATAGACAATTTTTAATCGTAAAATTTGCCATTAAAAACTAATTGAAACAAATTAGGGGGTTGCAGATTCAGTTTCTGCTCTATGATTGGTGGTCGAACCCTGCTAAGTTATCAAATGAGAAATCAATAATTTATAATGTTTTTATTGTAAATGCTTGATTTTGTGTGGTTTGTTCTTTGTTCTAGATTTGTTTAAAAGAGAAAAATAAAAGCAAAAATGATCCAAGTTACCGTATTTAACGGCGTAATAAAAAAATGGCGCCAATTGTCTTCAATAGGCGCCATTTGGATGTAGTGACCTCTAATGGACAGATTACAAACCATTTCATGGAGGATTTAAAGAGATTGGCATACTGGAAGTAGAAGCTGTCTTTATATGGCTTCAACTTTTTGGTTTAGATGTCCTGTTGGGGATTGATGAAAAAATATCTAGTTTTTTTGCAATGAGCTATAAATGTTCTATTCATGTTCTTAACCCTTTATCAATGTGGTTTTTTAATTGTTACAATACTTGCCTGAAAATGTACAGTTAAGTATTGTAATGAAAATAATTCCAGTAGAAATTTTAGCCATTTTATTTAATCTTTTACTATAAAGATTATATAAATTACATTCATTTATCGTTAAATATAATCGAATTTCGTTTTTTCAAACAAACTATACACTTTATGACGCAAAGAAACGGGGGTGACTTCAATAAAATAAGTCAGCAGTTCTTTTGTTGTTGGGTAATTAGAAGTTTTTGATTTCAATATTCCGTTAGAATTGTTCCAATCCCGGATAAAACTTTTTAAAGCAAGATTTACCTTTTCTTCCCCAATATAATTTTGAAGAGTGTACATAACTAAAATTCCTTTTGCATTGAATATATAATCTTGTTTTTCAACTAATTCTAAAGGAACTTCTTGTTTGTCGTATCTTTTCTTTGCCTGCAGATAGACTTCTTGTTCTTTTTGCAAAAGCTGCTCTATTTTTTCTTTGGAATATTTCTTTTTCATCACCATTAGAGCGGAATATTGGGCCAGTGTTTCCAAAATCATATTTTTTCCTTGAACATTTGCCGCCTGCAGCTGCATTCCCCACCATTGGTGTGCTAATTCATGGGCTGTTCTGTAGAGAATAATATCGACATCTGATTGGTCATCAATATTGAGCATAAACTCATTGGATTCAGAAAATGGTATTGTTGCGGGGAAAGACTCTGCTTGCTGGGCGTAATTAGGAGTTTCTATTATACGCATATCGCTGTGCTGATAGGGGCCATAATTTGTAGAAAAATAATCAAAAGATAATTTGACAGCCTGGGTCATTTTCTCCACGTTATATTGATGTCCTTTTTGATAATAGATTTCTAAATCTACCGGAGCTGTCAAACGATCATTTTTAGCAGACCATCTGCTCTTGGAAACTTCATAATCTGCCGATATTATCGCATACTGATTTACTATTGGTTTATCGGTTTTATAATGAAAATAGGAGCGATTACCTGATGTCCAGTTCTTTTGTAAAGTGCCGCAAGAAATGGCTTTTTGACTTTTGTCTGTCCCGATAGTAACTTCAAAATTGATTAAATCAGCATTACCTTCAGTACTTGAATATGTTAATTGCGTTTTATCATTTCTTTTGGCCATTCCTTTTGCAGGCAGTAGTTCAAATTTTGTCCTAATTCTAGTATCATCAAGCTCATATTCTTTCCTGTAGCCCAGAGTTGGTAACGCTTTATTTGTCAAGTACGTACCATTTTGAAGGACAATGTTATTAGAATCATTTTCTTTGAAACCTTTAGTTGTATACCTCTGTTTAAATTTCATTTTAAGAGCTTCACCTGCCTGTAATGCTTTTTTTAATGTATAGATGTAAAAGCCGTATTGGTTATATTGTTTATCTGCAAAAGCTTCTTGCTCAAAACTTACTTCTTCTAAATTTATTTCTGATCCCATCGGTTTCTGTAAATAGATTTTATAAATAGGTTCTTTTAAGGTATTGGTAAGTAGGTAATAACCTTGAACGGTATAATCTCTGGTTTCTGGATACAGATCAACTTGCAGCTTGACATCTGTAATTTTAGGCTGCGGCAGATATTCAAACCTTTTGAGCGTTTTTTCATAATCTGCCTTAAATTTTATTCCTTCAGCCGTGTTTTGATATTGGTTGAGGATATTGGTATTATAGAAAATATAACTTCCTAACAAAGTAAATGCCGTCAATACTGACAATACAAATTGGAGCATGGGTTTTGTTAATCGATGCATACCCAGCTCGATGCGTTTTTTTAAGCTGGTCTCAGTGCCCCTGACAGAGAGAATCGAGGCGAGGATTAAGAGTAGAATGGCAAATGCAATCCAATATGTCTTCATCCACAAATATGGTGCTAGAGAGTGACCATAACCATTCATGTCAGAATAGGAATCCAAACCGCTCCCGCCAAATTTGTAAAGATCGTGCTCGAAGCCAAAGAATTCTGAAACAGTATTTAGGATGACAAAAATCATTACTAAAATAAAGCCTGTGAATTTATTATTTGTCAGCGCCTGAAAGAAAAAAGATATGAAGGTGTACAAAACCAGAAAAGGAAAAAACTCAATAAAAAAGCCATAGAAATAAACATCCAGTTCATAGTGATACCAGCCGTTTGCCGTTTGAAAGGTAATCCCAAATATAATCAGTGAGAGTATCAATACGATATAAATCAGTAAAAGGGCCAGGAATTTGCCCAGCAGGCTTATAATACCAGATATGGATGTTGCGTCATAGATTAAATCCAGCTTAATTTCTCTTTCTTTCCAGATGAGCTCGCCGGAATAGAAGATCAGTATTATTACAAAAAAATATAGCGATAATTCTTTTAATTCTTTTATAACAAGATAGGTTGTAGGATAACTGGCAGCATCATATGCAATATTCAGATTAATAGAGTTTATTAAAATGATAATTAATGCACAGATGATAATAGCCCAAAATGATGCCTGTTTACAAATGGATATAAAATAAAACCATGTAAGCTGTAATAGCTGAATACATTGTGATTTAAAATTATACTGTATTAATACTAATGGGATTTTGAGATTCTCGTTAGCGGCAGTATTTAAGTCATGGATAGTATTTATTTTTTTCTCTTTAGGTTTTTTGTTTTTTGCTGTACTAAAATTAAACTTGAAGTACCCTGCTATTAAAATAAGCATCCCTAGAAAAACCCAGAATAATTTATTGTATAGAAGCACACCGCTAAAAGGAACAAGCATTGAATTGCGTTCTGCCGCTGTAAACAAGGCATTCATATCAGTGAGCGTTGTCAGGGAAAAAGGATCTAAAAGGGCTTGCAGGAAATCGTTTTTTATAGATTTTGTCAATAGAAAGGGAACAAAAATAAGTACTCCCTGTGTATAGACTACTATTAAGTTTCTGCTTAAAGCGCCACTAACAAAAAACAATGCCGATCCAAAAAACAGCATGGGCAGCACTACAGTTATAAAAGGCTGCAGATAAGCTAAAAAGTTGAAAGGCATCAAATTTTCTGGATAACGCCAAGGCATAAATTCGCCCAGGGTAAATCCTAATAAAAGCCCTGAAAATACAAACAATAATACTGCTAAAGATCCTAGAAAGCGGCCTAATAAATAATCCCGCTTTTGGATTGGATTAACAAACAATAGAGATTCTATATTGTATTGATAGTCCCGCAATACTGAAACACCCATAATCAAAGAAGTGACCATCATTAAAATTGCGGTAACAGCAGCCATTGCTTTAGCTATTACTATAGGCGCATTTGTTTTTACGGAACCCATATCAATGCCTTGAAAGACAAAGTCCACACCCGCAAGGGAAAAGAAGAATATAAAAATAAAAAAGATATAGCTGTCGGGGCGTTTTATTCTGTATTGGATTTCGAATTTAAATATGTCGTACCACATTGGTTAATCGTTAATTTTAATAGATTAGAATAGAAAATTTTACTTGATTAAGTATTCAGGAGAATTAAAGTTTCTCTTTAGAACTGGCAAGAATCTGCGAAAAATACACATCTTCTAAACCAGCATTTACTGAGATAAAACCATTTTCCGGATTGTTTTCACTTATGACATGAATTATAGGTTTTCCAAGAAATAATTTTTCTGCGATTACTTTATACTCTTTCTTATACTCTTGCAATTCATTTTTATGAATTGTCTTTTGATATATTTTGCCTTCTGTCTGGTTTATTAATTCCAGAGGATTTCCTTTAAGAAGCACTTCTCCTTTATTAATGATGGCCATGTCGGTGCACAATTCCTTTACATCATCCACGATATGTGTGGATAGTATTACCACTGTGTTTTCACTAAGCTCGCTTAAGATGTTATAAAACCGGTTTCTTTCAACAGGATCGAGTCCGGCAGTGGGCTCATCAACAATAAGCAGTTTTGGGTTATTGAGTAATGCCTGCGCGATGCCAAAACGCTGTTTCATTCCGCCTGAAAATCCGCTGAGGTTTTGGTTTTTTACTTCATATAAATTAGTCTTATGTAAAAGGGCATTCACTATTTCGCGGCGTTCTTTTTGCTTAGTAATTCCTTTTAACACCGCTAAGTGGTGCAGGAGAACTTCAGCGGAAATTTTAGGGTACAAACCAAATTGCTGGGGCAGGTATCCCAATACTTTTCTCAGTTCATGTTTCTGCGTAAGGGCATCTATATCTCCGAGTTTCACGCTGCCGGAGTCTGCCTCTTGTAATGTGGCGATTGTTCTCATTAAAGTTGATTTTCCCGCGCCATTGGGGCCTAAAAGGCCAAACATGCCTACTGGAATATCCAACGTTATGTTTTGCAGTGCTTTTACACCATTAGAATAGGTTTTGGAGAGATTGGAAATACTAAGACTGTTCATTTGTTTGAATTTAAATTTTAAACAAACATATTTTCTTAGCTGATATCAATAAAGTAAATGTGATGAACCAGTGTGTTTTGTGATACAAATATACAGGGTGCTCATAAAGTGTTTTCATCACTTATTTCTGGCCGTTGAAAGGGCTGTATGGATTGTTTGTCAACTTATTTTATCAATAATTTTTATTAATTTACATTTGTGATTATGATTTTAGCAACTAACAATAACAAGAGGAATATCATCGGGGCAATTGCTTTAGTTTTAGCAGCAGTCCCAATAGTGGTAATATTTTTTATAGTAATTACCTCGAATAAGAATTCTGTAGTACTTTTCGAAAACTATAGTCCAAAAGTCAGCATTCCGATTATCAGTTTTTATTTCCTGCTCTATCTGGCATTATTTTGCTTTGGTATTTATTGGCTGGTAAAACAAATTTTGTTTATTATTAAATTAAAAAACGAAAACGGGAAAATGGAACTCCTGCATCTGCAGAATCAGGTAAATCCCCATTTCTTTTTTAATATGCTCAATAATTTGTACGGCTGGGTGGCAAAGGATCAAAAAAAAGCACAGGAATTAATTTTGAAACTTTCCGATATGATGCGTTATAGTATTTATGAAGGCCAAAAGAATTTTGTTACAATAGGAGAGGAAGTTGCCTATTTAAAAAACTACATCGACTTGCATACTTTACGTTATCACAAAAAGATAAACGTAAATTTTGAAACTACTGTGGAGGATGATCAGCTTAAAATAATTCCTTTACTTTATATAATGCTTTTGGAGAATGCATTTAAACATGGTGTCGAAAATTTAAGAGAAAATGCATTTGTTACTATTAAACTTAGTTCAAATAATAATACTATATCTTTTAAAGTAGAGAATAATTATGATACGGATTTAGTAAATCAGTCATCTGGTATCGGTATTAAGAATTTGAAAAGAAGATTAGAATTGGCTTATCCAAAAAAGCATGAGTTTTTAGTTTCAAAAAATAATACCACATACAAAGCACTTTTAATTTTAAAATTATAATGATCAGGTATTTAATTATAGATGATGAACATATAGCGCATACTATTATTGAGGAGTATTGTAATATGCTTCCCAATATGCAGTTAAAAAAGAATTGTTATGATGCCTTAGAGGCTCTGGATTATTTAAGAGATCATACTGTAGATTTAATTTTCTTAGATCTAAATATGCCCAAATTAAAAGGTTTTGATTTTTTAAAAACACTGGCATCTGCACCCAAAATTATTGTTACGACAGCTTACCAGGAGTACGCAATTGAAGGTTATGAACTAAATATTATTGACTACCTCTTAAAACCATTTGGTTTTGAACGTTTTTTAAAAGCGATAAACAAAATTTCCAGTTTGACTTCTAAAGTAAATATTAATCCTGTAGAAGATGAACATTCAAGAAGCATTTTTTTACGTGCAGATAAAAAACATATACAGATTTTTATTGGTATGATCTTATATGTCGAAGCATCAGGAAACTACGTTAAAGTCATTTCCAAAAATGACAATGCAATACTTGTTAGAGAAAAACTCTCTGATTTGATGGAACTGCTGCCTAAAAATGATTTTATGCAGGTACATAAATCCTTTGCTGTTGCCATTAAACATATTAAAAGCGTGGAAGGAAACAGGATCAAAATCAATGATTTTACAATTCCTATTGGGAAACTGTATAAGATCAATGTAAATGGGTTATTAAATTCAAAATTATAAAAGCATCATAATGTTTTCTTTATAAGTTTGTCCAATAGGTACTTTGTATTTATCAATTAATATCCTGTTGCCTTCTATCTGTTTAATTTTATCTTTTGCAACAATAAAAGATTTATGGCTTCTTGGAATAAGCCAATTTCTGACCTCAATGGAACAACAGACAATAGTAAAAGTTATTTTTGCAACCCAAAAAATAGCAGTTCTACTTTTAAACAAGAAAATAAATGACGCTTTTCTGGTTTCTGTTTTTTTTGGGGATATAGTTTATATAACCGTATTGATTTAAATCCTTTATGCACCTGTGATACGTGACAGGACCTGTTATTTCGCTGTTTTCATAGGATAAAGATACGCTATAGTCCTGCGAAAGACAAGGGCAGAAATAATCGGGTATTAAGTTAATCGGGTGTTAAGAGCTGCCGCTGGAAATTAATTTGGAGCGGTCGGCATTGTCAATTGTATTTAATATTTTTTTTAGGTTTAATTTTATTTTTTAGGAGCTTTTTCCCGCTATCCGTTTCAATCTTCTGCTCCGAACACCGGCGCAGAAGGATTTCCACTGCCATCGGGGCTAAAGGTGCAGGGAAGCATGGTCTGTTTTTGGAGAACTGGATATTTGAAATCGAAAGATAAAATTATTATGCTGATACTGCTGATAAATGGTTATGGGAGGCAGTCAGACCTGGATCCTTGAGGCTATTTAGTGCGATGGTTCTATTTTCATTTCACCGAGGTAGCGGCATCGGCTTTATTGGAGAATAGCAGGCCGCTGTCAAGAAATTGCACTGACCATCATATTTTTGCTGCTGGAACTAAAAAATTAACTAATTTAAGAGCAGATTATTTCAGTAGCTATCATCAGCTGAAATGAACGGCAATTGTAGATTTAATTGGGAAAAGCGGTTAGTTATGGATCTGAACGAGGGGATTGAAAGATTTTTGCGGGCACAGGGGAATGTGTACCATCAGGCACTGGATGAAATAACGAAAGGAAAGAAGCAGAGCCATTGGATGTGGTTTGTATTTCCCCAGATCAGAGGCCTGGGATTCACCGAGTACAATGTGTATTTTGGATTAAAGGACCTTAATGAAGCCTCTCTTTACCTTAATCATCCCATACTGGGTAAACGCCTGATCGAAATTTCAGAAGCGGTTCTGAGCCATGATGGCTTGACGGCACTGGAAATCTTTGGAAAGCCTGACCAGCGGAAGCTCAGATCCTGCATGACGCTCTTCAGCAGGATTTCGAACGCAGATCCTGTTTTCCTGAAAGTATTGGAAAAACATTATCACGGCCAGATGGATGATAAAACCCTAGCAGTCTTAGAGTCGCAAAGTCAGCAGCGGTAAATTTAATGCGTGTGCTGAAGTCTGAGCTGAATACAGCCTGGTAAGGCCGTATCTTACAGATCAACGTATATTATTTTTACGTTCTCCCGATGCTCATCAATCAGCCTGCCTATTTCATCCCTAAGCTCCAGGTACTTAAGGGCGGATTGCTCATTTTCTTTTTTCCTTTCGACTTCAAGCCTTTCGCTTCTCTGTGCGGGATTTTCCTGAACCTTTTCGGTATGTCTGGAATCTGTCTGCTGACCGTCTGTGCCCGTACTTTCCAGCGCATCTTTTTGCTGCCCAGCGGCCTTTGCATTGCGGAAGCACAAGAGAATATAGTCTTTAAGCAGAGCCGTACACCTGTGGACATGCTCGCCAAATCCTGCATCTTCATCCAATAATTCATGCGGATAGGTGTAATTGATGATTTCCATTCTGGAGTGCAGGTCAATTTTAAAGTAATCTATAAATTCTGCGTTTGTCACTCCGTTAAACTTATCCATTTCCATAACATTGTTTTTTAGATTTGAAAACCGATCAGGTTTCCCTGATAGGGAAAAGCGAAATTCTCAATTTTAACCGACTGGTCCAGCCATGCGGATTCGTCCTGGCGTTTGAGCATAATGGGCATCCTGAGCTTATGGTTATGGATGTACTGCATCAGATCATTGGCTTTTGTAGTTACCATGG
The DNA here is from genome assembly GCF_027111255.2 of Flavobacterium flavigenum. Taxonomy (NCBI): domain Bacteria; kingdom Pseudomonadati; phylum Bacteroidota; class Flavobacteriia; order Flavobacteriales; family Flavobacteriaceae; genus Flavobacterium; species Flavobacterium flavigenum. Next base: position 5,057,186 of record NZ_CP114285.2, read on the forward strand.
TATAGGTATTTTTAATCTGATCTGTCAGAGGATCTGTCCACGAAGAATACAGCCCCGCAAAAGTGAAGATTTCATCATCCTGCGAGTTGATCTGGTATTTTTCCTTGCTTTTTCCCTTCTGGTCATTCCAGTGCCATTCGTAGTATGCTGAAGCAATTATAAGGCATCGGTTATGGGTTATATTCTTGAATGATGCTTTCTCGTCAATGGTTTCAATGCGGGCATTGAGCGTGTTTTTCCTGAACTCGATGTCTTTTGCCCAGGAAGGCAGAAGCCCCCAAGTATAATCCGTTGTGATGAGATGCGGAGAGGAATTCAGTATAATAGGGATGTTGGGATGGGAGAACCCATTTATGAAATCAGACTGCAGAAAGGTCTCCTCGTTGTCGAGTTCGGCATTAAAGCGTCTTTTTAGATTTTCTATCGAAGCATTCTGCTGGGTGTAATAACACATAAATTTTCCGTTTTAAAGGCTGTTTTAATAATGTCTTATCCTCTTACAAATATGCCCTTCGCAGGGCTTTAGTCTTTTTAATTGCGCTTAAGTTTGACAAAGCGATCTTATGGAATCTTACCCAATAGACATCAAGCGCATTGAAAGGCTCATAAAAGAAAATGAGCAGCGAAAGCAAAAGCTTAGAAAAAGAAACAGCAGAAAACTTATATACGGCATGCTTGTTTTCCTCTTTCTGTTTTTGCTTCTCTATCAAAATTAATTCATTATTAGGACATTGCAAACTAAATAGTCAAAATTTCATTCTGTGGCGCGGCAGATTAATTTCATGATCCTGCGGATAAGGCTGGCGGTGGGTGCTGCTGACATCCTGTTTGATATTGTGCTGCGTGGTATACCTTTTTTCCGAGTCAGAATATCTTGGGTCAGGAATGAAAGGCATTTTCGCCATCCTTGAAATGGTGATCGTCGGGAAATGATAATCAATTTCCACGGTCCCCAAAAGCAGATAGCAGCCTCCTCCCTGAAATGGATTCTGGACCAGACTATCTGGAAAATGCGTCGTATCAAAATACGCTCCCTCATTATCGATCCACGTCCCGAAATACATATTTCCCCTTTTTGTCGGCACCTGTTTGGTTGAGATCAGGTAAGCCAGCATGCGGACCTGCTTTTTATGATATTTTAATAAATCCCTGACCATCACGTCCCCTCGGTGTCTGGTCTGAAGCAGATCAAAAACGGTGCAGGAAACCGGAAAATTCAGCAGCTCGATTTCATCAAAAGCATCCTCAAATACCGAGCGCTCCAGAACAGGCAGCTTGAACTCTTTTGCTGGCTGCTCAATGAGCATTAGCCCGCGGTTTTCAGGCTTGAAGTTATTCATTAAAAGGCTTACCTGTACCAGAAGCTGGTTTTTGGTTTTTCCCGTAAAGCGGAATGCGCCTATGAAAATGAGCACCTTTACATTCTCGATGCCCATGGGCACCCTGTTTATGAAATCTTCGAGTGATTTATAAATGCCGTTTCTACCGCGCTCAAAAGCAATGAACTGCGAGAGTTTGGAATCCAGACCCTGCAGGTGCATAAAGCCCAGATAGATATCACTTCCATAAAGAGCGGTTTCGTACTGGCTTTTGTTCACGCAAGGGGTATGGATAACAGCGCCGGCCATTCTGGCTTCGTGCACGTAGATTTCAGTGCGGTAAAACCCTCCCTGATTATTGATCACGGCAACCATAAATTCGACATGGTAGTGCACTTTCAGATAAAGGCTCTGATAGCTCTCAACGGCGTATGATGCGGAGTGCGCCTTGCAGAAAGAGTAGCCCGCAAAAGATTCGATCTGGCGGTAGATTTCCTGGCTCAGCTGTTCGGGATGACCCTTTGCGGCGGCTGAAATAAAGAAATCGTCCTTTACTTTCTGAAGCGCGGCTTTTGAGCGTCCTTTCCCTGACATGGCACGCCTTAGGATATCTCCGTCTGCAGCCGAGAGCCCGCCGTAATGCAGGGCAATTTTGATAACGTCTTCCTGATACACCATAATGCCGTAGGTTTCCCCGAGCTGCTGCTCGAAAACCGGATGAAAATATTCAAATCTTGACGGGTTGTTATGTCGGAAGATATACTCTTTCATCATCCCTGACTGTGCCACTCCAGGACGTATAATGGAAGAGGCAGCCACAAGTGTTTTATAGTTATCGCATTTCAGACGTCGCAAAAGCCCCCGCATAGCAGGGCTCTCGATATAAAAGCATCCGATCGTCCTGCCCTCGGCAAGATAGACGTTTGCGGAGGGTTCGTTTTTTGATATTCTCGTGTCGCGGATATTAATGCGGATGCCTCTGTTCTGCTCAATTATTTTTACGGTATCATCAATATGTCCGATGCCTCTCTGGCTGAGGATGTCAAACTTGTCAAAGCCGATATCTTCAGCCGTATGCATGTCAAACAGCACAATCGGAAATCCTTTTGGAGGCATTTCTAGCGGCGTGTAATTGGTAAGCGGTTCTTCCGAGATCAGGATTCCGCAGGAATGCATGCTTCTCATATTGGGATATTTTTCGAGCATCATACCGTATTCCTGCACCAGCTTGACAATGGAATTGGTCTGGTGGAGTTTCATGGGATTCTTGGCCAGCATATCGAGCTCGTCTTTCGGAAGTCCGAATACCTTGCCGACTTCGCGGAAAATTGAGCGGTATTTGAATTCCACATTAGTGCCGCAAAACGCCACATTCTCATAGCCGTAGCGGTCGAAGATATATTTCAGGATTACATCACGCTCCTTCCATGACCAGTCGATATCGAAATCGGGAGGGCTCTTGCGGTTTTCGTTCAGGAACCGCTCGAAATACAGGTCAAGCTCCAAAGGGCAGATGTCTGTTATTCCCAGACAGTAGGCAATAATGCTGTTGGCTCCCGAGCCCCTTCCGATATGAAGGAAACCGCGGCTGCTGCTGTAGCGTATGATATCCCAGGTAATGAGAAAATACCCGCTGAATTCCAAATCATTGATCACTTTGAGCTCTTTCTCCACACGTGCTTTTGCCTCTGCATTATGTTTTCCGTAACGCCATACCAGACCTTCTTCGGCAAGGGTAGTCAGAAGTGCAATATCTCCCGCTTTATTTTTAGTGTAATGCTTTTTGTTTTTCGGACTTTCAAAATCATAATGAAAATTGCAGTTTTCAATGATGCGCAGTGTATTCTGGATGATCTGGGGATAATCTTTATATAAATCTATAAGTTCCGTTTCGGGAATCATCATATCGGATTTCTTGCAGCAGTCCTCAGGGCTGAGTTTGGACAGAAGCTGATTGAGGTCAACAGCGCGCAGGATCCGGTGCAGGTTGTATTCCCTTTTGGTGCGGAATACCACAGGCTGAAGGATCACCATTCTGGAGATCCTCTTTTTAAGCTCAGGCATAAAAAGCCTGCCGAGCTGGTCGGGCTGTATGCCTATAAATTCATTCTCGCCAAGCTGTTCAGGAGCATTTTCCAACGTATAGATAAAGTAAACCGAGTCAAAATCCGGAGCCTTTTCCGGCAGGGTATTTCCGCTGAAATTATGGTCGGTCAGAAAGCGGTTCATCCGGGCAAGCCCTGCAGCATTTTTGGCAAGCCCTATATAGCGGAATATGTGCCTGCAGCGGAATTCTATTCCAACTAATGGTTTTATGCCCGAGACCTCGCAGCCTTTTATAAAATCATAAATCCCAGTAACGGTATTGATGTCGGTTAAGGCTGCTGCCGAGACACCGCAATCCGCTGCCTGTCTGATCAGATCATCCAGCGGAATGGTGCCGTAGCGCAGGGAATGAAAAGAGTGGCAGTTGAGAAACATGATCTATTTTTTGCGTTTTAAAATTTCGTCTTTAGTATTGGGTTTGAAAGAGGCGCCGGCGCATCTCATCACGGCATCAAAGCCGTAACGGGTCTTCATTCTGTCCATGGCCTGATAGAGCGCCAGCATTTCTTCGGTGTCATTGAATAGGTCAATCTGGTAGGTTCCCCTGACCAGACCGCTGAAGCGCACGCCGATGAGGCGCAGGCGCATACGGCGCTGGTAGAGCTTGGTAAAGAGATCAGTGACGGTCTGGGTCAGAAGATGATCTGCTGAGGTGTACGGCACCCTGCACTGTTTGGTTTCGGTATCAAAATTGGCGTACCTTATTTTAACGGTCACCGTTGAGGTGAGCCACTGCTCGGCGCGCAGCTGATAGGCGAGTTTCTCCACCATGCCCTGCAGGATTCTGTTTAGTTTCAATACATCAATAGTGTCCTGTGAAAAGGTATGTTCGGTTGAGATTGACTTTCTTTCCGTGTAGGGTTCAACAGGCGTGTTGTCAATTCCATTGGCTTTTTTCCAGAGCTCGGTTCCGTTTTTGCCGATCATCTGCTGCAGGGATTCGGCTGGCATTTCAGAGAGTGTCTGAATGGTACGGATGCCGATTCGCGAAAGCAGCTCAAAGGTTTTCTGTCCGACCATCGGGATTTTTCTAATGGAGAGCGGATTCAAAAAAGACTGCACCAGGTGCTCGGGAATTTCAAGGTTCTGCTTCTGCTTGCCCTCGCCGGTTCCGATTTTCGAAACGGTTTTGTTGACCGAAAGCGCAAAGGTGAGGGGAAGCCCCGTTTCTTTTGTGATTCGCTGGGCGAGCTCGTCTGTCCATCTGTAGCTGCCGTAGAATCTATCCATGCCGGTAATGTCCAGATAAAATTCATCAATGCTGGCTTTTTCCACTACGGGCGCTTTTTCCAGAATGATCTCGGTAATGTCGTGGGAAAGCCTGGAATAGAGTTCCATGTCTCCTTTCATAATTTTTGCCTGCGGGCAGAGCTTCATAGCCATATGGATCGGCATGGCGGAACGCACGCCGAATTTTCGGGCTTCATAAGAGCACGAAGCCACAACGCCTCTGTCCCCTCCGCCGATGATAAGAGGTATGCCGTTAAGTTCAGAATTTGTCAGCCTTTCGCAGGAGACGAAAAACGTGTTCATGTCGATGTGTACAATAGCCCTGCTCATAATCTTAATCATTTTATACTTGTCAAAATTAGTACAGTCAATAACAATTTTTAAAAATAAAATGTTCTAAATAATAACAAAACATAAAAAGCCTTATTTTTCAGCAGGTTTGGAAACAGGAAAAAAGGGGGGTAAAAGGCTTTATTCAGAATTTTCAGCCGTCTGGATTTTTGATGGATGAGTTTTCCATGAATCCAATAAATTCTTCTTCTGGCTTCAAAAAAAATAGCCCTGCAGATGAAAGGCAGGGCTGTTCTGTTATAATAAAGCAGGTGAATTTTTCGTGTATCTTTTAGATGGCGGCTTCGGAAATTTCTTCATTGATGGCCGCGTCCGAATTGTTCTGAGAAGTGGTCTGCTCTGCAGCGTTTTCCTCCGATAGATTTCCTTCTGCAGCGGCCGTCTGCTGGGAGTTTTTTTTCATCAGGATATAAAAATCCCTCAGATGCCACCATGCTGGACAGCGGTCCACAGGCCCGTTGAAGTTTCTGATTCCAATGTAGCAGCTCTTTAAAAACTGATGGGTATCGGAGATGTATGCCCATTCGGTCCATTTGACTTCCCTGGGAGGGGGATTGTTTTCAAAATGGCGTTTGATGTCTTCGTAATTCATAGGGCAAAATTAGATAAAAACAGCACATAAGGCAAGGCAGTATGGGATGTTATGCCTTGATAAGACTGGATTTCTGCTTTCTTTTAGTCCATTGTTTTGAAGGCCAGCCCATTGTCCTTTCACGTTTTTTTTAGTCCTGCTTTTTTGAGCTCTTTGATGATTCGGCCAGCGCTGTTTTCCGCAGATTTTTTCCGTACAAGCCCCTTTTTTCGAGGAAGACTATTGAGTTTAATCCCATCACAAAGTTCGGGCACAGGAGGGCGGTTCGCTGCAAAAAATTCCCCCATAAATGCAGGACATCCGTCCTGCTTTATTGCGCTCGCTTTCCTCTGCCCGGTGCAGGTGCTGTTATTAATCTTAAATAGTAAAAGCCATGAAAGCAACAGAAAACAGCAGCTGGAAAACCGTATCGGAAATAGACCTGATCTATAGAACCAAAGTGAAGAGCTCGGACAGGCCCAAAATCACTTCTTCCAAATCCGCCTATGCGATCCTGATGGACTGCTGGGATCCCGACAAGATAGAATTCATCGAGCAGTTCAAAGTCCTGCTGCTCAACCAGTCCAATAGGGTGCTTGGCGTCTATCAGGCATCCTCTGGAGGCATCGCAGGCACCGTCGTGGATATCAGGCTGCTGTTTGCCTCTGCGCTTAAAGCTAGTGCAGTCGGGATCATTATCTCCCATAACCATCCCTCGGGTAAGACCGTTCCTTCAGAGGCAGACAAAGCCATCACCAGAAAGATCAAGACGGCAGGAGAGCTGTTGGACATCAAGCTCCTGGACCATCTGATCTTGACTGGGGAGAGGTACTACTCCTTTGTGGATGAAGGCGCCTTATAGGCGCCTTTTTTCCTTTTATAATTCTTTTTAGATATTGTTTCCGCCATACAGGCTTGAAATACTGTAAAATTAGCAGAAGATCCTGTAAGGCATAACTATTTATATTGCGGTAAATTTGCTTTATACTGGTAATGGCACTATAAAATCAGTCAGAAAAAACAGGGGACCGGCGGGGTTCGTCTGGAGGTTCTGTCCCAAATGATTTAGTTAATTACCTTATACTTTTCAGGCAACCGCCGGCCGCCTAAGGACTCCCTTTTTTAAGGGAGTTTTTTTTTTGATAAACTTAAAATCTAGTAAATCCTGAAAACAGGCATAAGCATCCTGATTTAGCAATTCGGAGGACTGCTTTCAAAATGGCGTTTGATGTCTTCGTAATTCATGGGGCAAAATTATGAATAAAAGACAGATATTTAAAGTATTCCATAGCTTAAAAAAGCCTCTGAAATGGAATGATCTCAGAGGCTTTTATTTTTTAGGAGCTATTCCCGCTATCCGTTCCAATCTTTTGTGCCGAACTCCGGCACAAAAGGATTTCCGCTGCACACGAGCGAAGCGAACTGGCGAAGCAATCGGGGCTAAAAGTTGAATCCGTTTTCCTTGATTTTGCCACAAAATTTAAATTACTAAATATTTATATAAAACTGATCTAATTTTTGCAAGCCAAAAAAATAGTAGTTCCGCTTTTAAACAATAAAATAAATGACGCTTTTCTGGTTTCTGTTTTTTTTAGGGACGTAGTTTATATAGCCGTATTCATTTAAATCCTTTATGCACCTGTGATACGTGGCAGGGCCGGTTATCTTTGCTATTTTCATAATTTCATGCCTGTAGGCTTTGATAGGGTTGATGTTGCCTTCATTTGCTCTGAATTGAAGCAGTGCCGCAAAAATTCCAATATGGGTAATGCTGATGCGCTGGTCTTTTTCTATTGATCTAAAGAATTCAGTTAAAGGGTTTAATTGTTCCATCACTGCTTTATTTTAGATTTTATTCCTTTTTGGACAGATTGTTTCGGCAATGCTGCTGCCTGGTTTTTTGATGTAGCTTTCTGGATTTTACGAAAATGCTGGTCATAGATATTAAATGATCTAAACTGAGGATTGGCCTCTATATAAATCTGATTTTCTCATCCATTTTTAATCAGCACAGCAGATACTCTGTCACCCTGCCTTAAAGCATTTTTCAGTTTCTCCATTTCATACTGGCTGGATATCTCTTTTAAAGGAATGGCCTTTAAAGTCTTTTCTAAATCATAAGCATATTCATTTCGAAATTCTTTTAAGTGATAACTGCCCGAAGCGTCTCTATCATTAAAGTCGAGCTGAAACCATGATTGGTTATGCTCTACAGAACGGCCTGACAATAAATTATAAGCTTCATTCACCTTAAAATTGTTTTCCAGCGCATTTTTAAAATAATATTCCCTGCTGTCTTCTGGTCTAGAATTATTCTGCAGGCTGCTTTTAAATCCATCAAGTTCAAAATGCCCTTCAGCATTTTTTGAAAAGGAAAGGGTATGAGTGATCTTTTCTTTTTCATTAAGGTAGTAGGATAGAGGAATGCTGAAATTTTCCTGTTCCTTGTCAATAAGATTTTTTAATTTTTCGGATAAATCAGGAAAGCCGATACGCTGCACTTCTTCGTTAAGCGAATTGAAGTTTCTTTCGTCTTTTTTTGCCTCACTGCGGAGTGAAAGCTGATTTTGCGTGCTGGTGATTATTTTCCTCAGAATGCGTGAAATGAGATTTGGGTACAATTGTTTTGACATCCTTTGGATCTCCATTTTAAGGATTCGAAGCGTATGCTGCTCCTCAATATTTTTTGAAGATCTGTATTTTGTTCTGATTCTCTCGAACTGGCGCAGTTTCTCAGCCAATAAAGATCTGTTTTCTGCCGGAGTAATTGAAAACAGCGTATTGAAACGCTCCTCTCTTGCTTTCCATTGGCTGAATTCCATTTCTACTCTATTTGTGGGAAACTGCGGGTTCATCATCTAAACTTTAATAATTTTAAAATCTCTAAACCGAATTAGACTGCTGTCTTCTTTTTTTTGGTTTGTTCGCCGAAGGGGTTTCACTGCTCTGTTCAGTGCTCTCAGACTGTTTTTTGCCAGATTGTTTTTCAGATGTTTTTTCTCCTTCTGATTTTTTCTCTTCCTTGCTTTCTCGATGATTGATGCGCTGGAGGTTTGCGTCATATACATTAAGAGTCTTAAACTGGGGATTTGCTTCCACGAACATTTTGCTTTCAACGCCGCTGACAACAAAAGTCACAGACTGAAGATTTCCTTTTTTAAGGGAGTTCATAAGGTCTTCCTTATACTGCGGCGTACTGAGTTCTTTTATGGAATGTTTCTCAAGACTGGCTTCCAGATCATAGCCGTAATTCTGATGGTAATGGTTAATCTTAAAATTTCCGGAATTGTCTGTTTGTTTAAAATCGAATTTTAACCAAGAATTGTAACTTTCTCCTTCTTTAGTTTTAAGATCTTTATTTACCGAACGGCCTTCCATTAAATTATAGGCTTCTTTGAGTGTAATGCTGGTTGCATCATTATTGATGTAAAAGGTCTGCTGCAGTCCCGGCTTGTTTTCTTCTTTCTGAAGATTCACATGATAGGAATTAAAAAAGTACATATCAGTCTGATCTGACTTCTTGAAGTTCAGCTCAACCGTTACGGTGTCTCTGTTTGGAACGCCATTGTTCATAATGCCGGTGTGCATGATTTTAAAATCCTTATCTCCTTTCAGGATGTTTTCTCTCAATTCAGCATCGAAAGTTTCTCCAAATCCAGTATATTTCAGCTGGTCTTTCAGGTAATTTAAATTATTCTCATTCATAATATTTGTATTTAAGTTGTTTTCTGGTAATTGCTTGTTTTCTCCTGACAGACGGACAAACTCCGTAAGATCAAGTTTCTGATTGCTGTACAGATCAATTCCGCTCTGCATGACTGTCTTTAAATCATTTATAAGCGAATCGATCGGCACGCTCTTAAAATAGTCGATATCATTAACCCCCACCAGACAATGGTCCTCTGCGCCCATTGATGTCCTGAAAAAAGCAATGTTATCGCAGTCAGCCGGCAGATTAACAGGGTGTGCCGCATAGCGATAGCCTAGTGAAGCCATTTCCTCTGCAAAGCTTAACAGCATTTCGGTTTCATTGATATTTATATTCATAAGCTGCTTTTTTAGTTTTTTAGGATGGTGCCAGGATTATGGCAGCGGGATTACTTTATCGGCCAGATTTTTTTTAACGTTGACTTCCAAATGCCTTCCGCCATTTTTTTCCAGCAGCTGGAGCGTTAAAAGCTTATTGTCTGGAATGGTAAATTTCTCCAGTGCAAAAACTTTTACTGCTTCAGACTTATCAGGAATCACCAAAGATGATGAAGTTGGATACAGCGGCTGAATCTCAATTTCCTGCGAAGCAGTTCGTTTTGATTTTCGCTGGTCTCTTATGAAAAAACGCAGCTGGTCAATATCGTAGCTGATTTTGGATTTATTCTCAATTACTACGCGCAGATACAGCACATCCTCATGTATAAAAATGCCATTGACCTGCAGTTTTATCTGAAACTTAGTTTTTTTTAACCCGCTGGTCTTTATTTTTTTTGATAATGCCAGTGAAGCAGACTGTTCTATTTTTTTCTGATTTTCGTTTACCAGGGTAAATAGCACTTCCTTACTTGCAGCTAAAGCATTTTCTGCATTTATATTTAGATCAGGGCAGTCTTCATTGTAGTTCAGTACAAATACATACAATTTTGCATCAGAGGTGACCACTGTCAGGTTAGTCTGGAAAAAATATTGTCTCGCCGCTTTTACAAGCAGAATATTCTCGACCCCTTTGGCTTTCTGCACCAGAACATCTGCACTGCCTTTATCGATGCTTTTAATCGGGTAGGGAAAAACGATGCTGGTAGTCTTCGAATAGCCGATCTGAAGATTTTTATAGTGGTCTTCATAAAAAACAGTTTCCCTGCTCTTTAGCTGGGGATGAGCCCAAACAGAAACCAGAAGCAGACTCATTAAAAACAAATAATTAATTCTTTTCATCTTATTCTATTTTATGGTTTTAAATCCTTTTGTTTTTCATCATATAACAGCACCTTGTATCCTGCTTTTACCACAACTTTTATAAGTTTTACCTTTTTGCTTATAAGACTTTTGGCCGCCTCAATGCCCATTCCCGCAGCCTGCGCTCCCCATGAATCGGTAACACCGGTAAGTCCGAGTGTCTGAATCGATCGGTCGGCAGATGCTTTGGCCACATCCCTGTTAATGGCACCCGGAATATATATGCCCTCAATACCGTCCATATCAAAGACCGAGAGCTGCACCGGGAAAATGGAACCATGATGCTGGAGGTTTTCTATCTTTATTTCAAGCCTTTCACCTTTCAATGCCGCCATGCCGTATAAAAAAGTGTTTTTCGGTATTGTTCTTCCCTGAAGCGTAATATCGGCAGTGAGCCTTAGTTTAATTACTGATCCATTTACAATGGTCTGTGTTTCGTGCACGGCAGCTTCAAGTGCATTCTGCTGATGATCGGGATTTAAATCCTCATCTGCCGTGAAAAAAGCGTTCAATTTAAAGGGCTCGGCAGGTATTTCATTTTCTTGGAGAGAAGTAATATTGTCCGCCGTTTTTTTAGGGACTGCGGAATAAACTTTTCCTTTTTTTTGTTCGGAATTCTGCTTTAAACGTTCCTGCACTCTTGAAGGATGCTGGATATCCAGAATATTTTCGAGCATGCCTCCGAGCTGCTGCAGTTCCGGGTCCGGCTGAGTTTCGCCCATTGCGGACATCATCTGTTCCAAGTTCTTAATCTGGGCGGATACTTCATTTGATGAGCCATAGTTTTCAAACTCCCTCATATCCTGGCCGTAATTTTTAACCGGTGCAGGCTGGCTGATGGTTTTCTGGAGCAGCTGCAGCTTTTCGTAGATTTTCTGCTCGTTTCTGTCCTGCGGGGCCACTGCATTCAAGCCGCTTCCTTTTTTTGAAAAACTCTGGGAGGCAAAATCCAGTTCCGGGAACTCCTTTAAAGATTCTTCAAGAACTTTTTGATTGGAATAGTTCGGATCTTTTTTAATCTGCTCCTGCAGTTTGATGGAATCTACAGCTGCCTGGTCATAGTAGCTCATTTTATCCAAAGAAGAATCTTCTTTGAAATTTGGAATCGGCAGTTTAAAATTAAATCCTTTCTTTATTTCATTTCCAGCCGCTGCGGCTTCCATTTTTCCTCCTCCAAGGGTGTAAAAAAGAATGGTGATAAAAGGAAGTGTTATGACTGGCAGAGCCAGAAGCATTTTTCGTTTTTTTGCTTCTTTAATTGATATCGTCTTTTGTTCCATGTCTTTATTTTTTAATCGATTATTTTAATTTTTACAGTCTGCCCTGAAATTTTTACCTGCTGGGCTTCCTTTCCTGAAAAGGCATTATAGAGGTTATAAAGTAGGTAGCCTGCTGACAGGAGAACAAATAAGCCGAGAAGAAAAATGAGCTTTTTCTTTGAACACCCTTCCGCCAGACTGCTCATTTTTTCAGCCCATTTCTTCTGTGCTGAGAGATAGTGCTTATTGTACTCAAAGGGAATTTCCCGTTTTTTGAACAGTGATTTCATGACCTGTCATTTTCGGTTTTCAACAGTTAAATCCCGGTTTTCAATCGTATTGAAACGTTCGATTAAAAAACCGTGCGGATTGTTGTCGCTTCTTGATACATTGCGCAGGCTTCCTTCGGTAATCAGGCTTCTTTTTAAAATGCTGGTGGTTCTGATAATGTTCTGCCGAGAGAAACATTTAAAGCGGTAGGGATAGTCCCTTGTATCAACAGTTACACTGTCAATCTGGATTGTCTGGCTTATATTTCCCGAAATAATCCCGGAATAAAAGCCGTTTTCTTTCAGGTCATCATAAATTCTTTTAGCGCTTTCGTCCGCCAGATATAGCGCTTTAGTGACATTGGTTTTAATGACCTTATCATCCGGGTCAAGGGTAAAGAAAAACTGGTGAAAAGTTTTAATATGATCCTTCGCTTCAACAGGCACATTATCCTTCCTGTCCGACGCATAGGCTTCCAGAGCTTTTCCTGCCGCCAGGATGTATATCTTATCCTGCATGCGGCTTACAGTCTGAAAACTTCTGCTTACAGTGTAGCAGCAGATTACAGCGCAGCATATAATAACAAGCATCGTAAATCCTCTGACATATTTAAATGCAGTGTCTATATTTTTCATTTTGGTGAACATGGGCTAATCATTTTAGTTTATTTTGAATTTCCTTTGAGTCTGTCGCTCATATAATTTCCTTTCTCCTCAAAATAAGGAGCAGAGGAGGAGGAGGCAGACATGCTCTGCGACATCCTTCCAGCGGCATTTCCCATTGAATCCAGAACCATTGCGGTTCCCTGTGATGTCTTGGAAACCGCTGAACTTGCTGAGGTGCTGAATAGGGTTGTGGTTTTCTGGGCCAGAGCCCCACCGCCTCCCGCATGGACTATGTAATTGGCAACCGAGGGCACAGTGAAATATCCTATAATGCCGATAATCATAAAAATCAGGTAAGACATATCGGTCCTGCTGAAAAAGGTATCTCCGGTAGCCTGCACTTGGGAAAGATCCAGTTTGAGCATAAGTTCCTGAATCTTGCCTATAATGCTGCCGAATATATTGGCAACCGGCAGCCACAGATAAATATTGATATATCTGGCCAGCCACACCGTAAGGGTATGCTGGAATCCGTCAAAGACCGCTATTCCGAAAACCAGCGGTCCCAGTATGGAGAGGACTACCAGCTGAAATGTTCTAAGAGTATCAATGCATAAGGCCGCGGCCTCGAAGAAAACTCTCAGTACCTCGCTCATCCATTCCTTGACTGAGTTTCTAAAACTGTAGGAAGCCTTTTCCATTGCAAATTTAATGTCATTACCAATTCCAGCCAGCATGCTCTCATCTGATGGGTCGGCTCCGTCATGGGTGTATTTATACCATTTATCTCTGTCTCCGGCGCCCGCCGCACCAACATACATTTTCCAGGGATCTGTTTCTTTAACTGCCTTTTCTTTTTCTTTTAATAATACTGCAACTGCATTGTTGGAGCCTGTGACCATAGCGGCAGTGGCCGTAACTGTAGGCTTCATAACCCCGTTGATAAGAGCAAGAACAGACGGGAAAATCATGATGCAGAATCCGATTACAAAGGGACGGAACAGCGGATAGAAATCAATCGGTTCGGCGCTTGCTATGTGCCTCCACACCCTGGAGGCGATATACCAGATTGTGCCGAATCCTGCGATTCCCTGCCCGACCGCTAGAAGATTGCTGCACAAAGGCATCATTTCATCGTAAAGCTGATCTAAAACGGAATGAAGGCTCTGCATATCATCGCCTAATCCCTGAGCTTTTGTCAAAAGAGGCAGCAGGAACAGAACTATAAAAGGAATGCTGCTTTTGTTTTTTAATGAAAGTTTCATATCCTTAATTTTTTAATTGCTGAAGGCTTTTAGAAGCAAGCACATCATTTTTTTCTTTTGCCCGCTGCAGCAGCAGTATGTTAGAAGTAGCATTAAAATCCCGCAGAAACACGAGTTTATCCTGCATCTCAAGAAAAATAGTATCAACCGCTTCAAGTCTTTCATCATCTGACATTCTCAGCTTGTCTGCTGTAACCACCATAGTAAGCTCATCAAGATTGCGAAGGCTCAGGTTCAGAAGATTGCCGTAAACGGATTCAAAGTACTTCAGCTCCTTTTCATTGAAGTTCCCGCTTTTTGAGAATCTGCTCAGTCCGTTCCTGCTTTCTTTTACCAGCAGGATCTGATAATTGATAATGTCTGTGACTTTTTTGTAATTTTTGACCATCGGGCTGACCTGCATCAGGGCGTCTAAAAAAGTTTTGTGAAGACTGAAGTTTCCCTGCGACATATCCTTAACGGTCTGGTATCCTCCAGAGAGCAGTTCATAGCCCTTTTTCATATCACTGAGGATCTTTTTGAACTGCGATAGTTTTTCAATGTTGAGGATCAGCTGCTGTATTTCTGCTGACTGGGCTCGGACTTTCCCTGGCATCATAGGCAGGCAGATAAGCAGTCCTAAAATCAATATCTTTTTCATTATTTTTAATTTATAATCCGTAAACAGCGCTTGTATTTTTAGAGTCCTTTTTTTCTGCTGCCTTGGATACAGACAGCATTCTTGCATCACTGCTGAAAGAAATGCAGAAATTGTAATCCTCCAGCATTGTTTCATGCAGCGCGTCAATACGTTCAATTCTCTGGTCGTCTTTAAGCTCTAGGCTGGCATCGGTAGTGACTGCCAGAAGCTGTTCCAGTGTGTCGCCGCAGTTCTGCAGCAGTCTTTCAAACGAACGCTCAATATAATCCAGCTCGCTGCCATGAAATAAGTCTGCTGTTTTTAAATCAGCTAAAGTCCTTTTACAGATTTTCATTATTTTAAACTGCAATGAAATAATTTCAGCGGTCTTATAATAGTTTCTGACTTTTGGATTTATTTTCAAAAGCGATGTAAAATAATCGCCATGCAGATTTACTTCGCCTTTTTTGGCATCACCGATAAAATTGAGTCCCTTCGAAACAGCGGAATATCCTTTTTTAGCATAGTCTATATACACCTGAAGCGCGGCAATCTGAAGCAGGAGTTCTTTTCTCTGCTTTGCCTGAGCCTGCATTCCCAGAGGGAAAATGATAAGCATCGAGAGTATAAAAAACAGTTTTTTCATGATGATTGTTTTTAAATTATGGAATTCCGTAAAATTGTTTTACTCTATTTACATCTGCTTCTGTTTTGGCTCGCTGCAGGCTCAGCAGTATGTTCTGCTGGTTAAACAGGGTAAGGTCATCGTAGTTGGAATCAATCTGGTCAGCGGCTTTATTGATAATTTCAAGTCTTTTCAGATCGCTCATCTGGGTTGTGAAGGATTCCAAGATCAAAAAGATCTGGTCAATATTCTTTACGCTTTCCTCCAGTATTCCGGTGTAGACACGCTCCATGTAAGTAATCTCACTTTCTTTAAAATGAGTGTCTCTTTTAAAAAGATTCCACGCTCTTTCATATTCTTCGACGAGCCTTGTCTGTTTTTTTGTAATTTCCTTTATCCTCTGGTAATAGGTGATAATGGATTTTACCTTCGCCAGCTCTTCATAATATCCTTTATAGAGATCTTCCTGTTTCTGCGTCCAGTCTGAGATTTCGTCCAGTTTTAATTTAGAGAGGACATTTTCGACCTGCTTCTGCGCGTTCTGAAGCCATATCGTTTTATTCTGCAGTTTCTGGATCCGCAGATCGATTGCCTTAATTACTTTTTTGGTTACCGCTTTTACTATTTCAAGAATGGGCAGTGCCGCAGTTTTTTCAGCAGGTCTGGCCGGAGTGCCGATAAGCAGCAGGCAGATCAGACAGGCCGTGATTTTTGTTTTCATATTTCCTTTTCATTAATTTCCATTTCGCATTTCCTGAGCCATAGCGGCAATTCCCTTTTTGATGTCGCCGCCGAACTTTTGAGCGAAGGCATTCATTTTCACTTTCTCGCTTTCCTCGGTTGTGTAGGCAAGATATTCCTCCAGCGACACCTCTGTCCTGTAAACCTTTGAAAGCATTCCTCCCAGAGAGATAAAAACCTCCTTGTATTTCTTTGCGGGATCATTGGCTTTATTTACCGACAGCACCAGTGCTTTTTCTTTGTCGGTAAGGCCGAGAAGTTCTTGTATCTGGTCAAATTTATTCTGGTACTTGCTCTGGTCCAGAAGGATCTTGCAGTCACTGTTGTTGATAATGGCATGTTTCACCACAGGTGAGGAAATAATATCTTCAACCTCCTGGGTGACTACTATGGCTTCTCCAAAGAATTTACGAACGGTCTTAAATAAATACCGTAAATATTCCGCCATCCCTTCCTTGGCAATAGCTTTCCAGGCCTCTTCAATTAAAATCATTTTTCGGATGCCTTTCAGCTTGCGCATCTTGTTGATAAAGACTTCCATGATGATTATGGTTACCACTGGAAAAAGAATCGGATGGTCCTTGATATTGTCAAGTTCAAATACTATAAATCTCTCCTTTAGAAAGTTTAGATTTTCGGTTGCATTCAACAGATAGTCAAACTCGCCTCCTTTATAGTAAGGACGAAGCACGTACAGAAAATTGTTTACATCAAAGTCTTTTTCTTTTACTTTGTCGCTTTCCAGAATGGAAACAAAATCATCTTTTAGAAACTCATAAAAGCTGTTAAAACATGGAAAGATGGCAGCATTAGATTCCATCTTTTCGTAATACAGCTGAAGTGCATTGGAAAGCGCCACATATTCGCTTCGGTTAAAAGTTTCATCATCTTTTTTCCAGAGTGCCAGCAGCAGGGTTTTAATGCTTTCTTTTTTCTCAGTATCCAGACTGTCACCCTCTGATATATAAAAAGGATTAAAACGGATAGGATTCTTTTCATCATAAGTAAAGTAGTATCCGTTGACCATATCGCAGAGCCCCTTGTAGCTGTGTCCGACATCCACCAGTACAATATGTGTTCCCTGTTCATAATAGCTTCTCACCATGTGATTGGTAAAAAATGACTTGCCGCTTCCCGAAGGCCCCAGAATGAATTTGTTTCTGTTGGTGCATATTCCCATTTTTACGGGCTCATCGCTGATATCCACGTGAACCGGTTTTCCCGTCAGACGGTCGCCGAGTCTTATGCCGCAGGGACTGAGCGATGATCTATAGCCGGTTTCCATATTCAGAAAGCAGATTGCCTGTTCAGTGAAGGTATCAAAAGTGTCATTCATGGGAAAGTCAGCTTCATTTCCCGGGATTCCCGCCCAGTAAATCTGCGGCGCACCGACAGTTTCCTGCTTAGCCGCCGCATCCATCTGGGCAAGGGCAGAGGATACTTTGTTTTTAATATCCTTAAGCTCTTCTTTATTGGTGCTCCAGCATAAGACATTAAAATGGGCCTTAACGGGTAGTCTCTGCTGGGAAACAGCTTCATTTAAAAAGTCATTCGCTGCATCCCTTGCGATCATATTTTCCCTGCTGTAGGCTGATAAAGACTGAAGCCTTAATCTTTTGCTTTCCAGCTTTTGGATTGTTTTCTGGGCATCTTCAATAAACAGGTACTGATTATAAATGTGGCTGCAGGATAAGAGCTGGCCGAGCGTGGAGGCAAAGCCGACACTGAACTTGGTTTTATCCGTCGAATAACGGTCAAAGTTAATTCTGGATCCGCATAACGCCGGCAGATCAGCCGCATCTCCCAGAGTGAAAAGCTGGCAGTGCTTGTCGCCGACTGATAAACCTTCATCAAATTTGATATCATTAAAAACAAATGAATCCTCCCTTTCAGATAAGAAACAGTATTTTTCGATCAGGCCAATTTTTCTGCTTTCGCTTTTAAGCGCCTCATTTTTCAGACGGGCAAGCTTAACAAACCCGCCGTCTTCCATAATTCTCTTAAACTGTCCGCAGTTATCTATGAAGTCCTCAAGAATCTGCTGATTTAGAACATCTTCGGGAACAATGGAGCTTCTGAGCAGATTAGAGAAAAGGGAGCTTGAATTCTTTCTTCCCTGCGGTTTCTTGGTCAGCATGATATAGCAGGAATGCTCTAAGAAAGGTCTCTCGTTGAAAAAACGCTCGCTGCTTCTGGTCAAAAAACTGCTGTCATCTCCCGAGAAATCAGCTTTATAGGCACTTTCTAAAAACCAGTCCTGTTTATGAAATACACAGAACTTTGGAAGAACTTTAATGGCCTTAATCCATGATTGGTGAAAAGCTTCATAATCCTGATCGGATAATGTAAAAATCTCCGGAAGCTCTGCTTTAAAAACTATTGTTGCATCTCCCTGTTTTGATAAAATGCAATTATGTTCCACTGCCATTATCGGCAGTATTTCCTCCATCTCCTTTTTCATCTTTAACGTATTTTACTTATTGTTTAACCCCTTGGCAATACTGCTGCGGGCATATGCTTCCTTTCGCCGTTTCCAGAATATGCAGTCCAAGCTTTGGATTCACGCAGTTGCGGAGAATCTGCCTTTTATTCTTGATTTTGAATTCCTTCAGGCTGAATCCTAGAGCTTTTTCAAGATCAGGAATCTGTGCATGCCTGATCTTTATCTCTGATAGCGTCTCAAGTGCAGGTATTTTAAAATTTGACCAGAACAAATGGCGATGTAGTACCGCATCGGGTTCAATCAGAGGTTTATAATACGGCTTGACATTTTCAACAGCCCAGCAGCATGAGGCATTATGTTTTAGAAACAGTATTTCCTGATAAAGCCTCATATCAGGGTAGACTGGGGCAGTGCCTCTGAATCTCACGCAGATATTCTGCCTGAAAGAGGAGTGCGACTGGCAGGGCGGAGAAGACCAGATAAAATCAAATTCGCGAAAATGATCTAAAAGATACTGATGCGCATCGGCAGCTATTACATTGTCATCTGGAAATCGCTGTGCATATATGGAAGCCAGCAAAGGATCCAGCTCAACAGCCGTCACTGATACATCTGTCCAGTTTTTCCTGTTGCCTCCAATTCCGGCATATAAGTTTAAGACTTTCATACATCATCATTCTGATTTAACGTTCCATGGCTATAACTTTGTAAATACAGCCCTGCTGTATGCCTTAATGCATTTTGGAATCTGTTTTGCAGCCAGTGCTTTCATCATGCCGTGCTCACCATACTTATTGCTCATCCTGTAAATCTTGAAGACAAGAAAACCGCCTGATGCGCCTATAAGACCAACGCATAACAGTGAAGGCACGCCGATTATATACAGGACGGCAAAGACAATCATAAGTGCAACTGCGCCTCCACCCAGATACCAGATATACTGCGCCTTCAGTCCTTTGAATTCTATGCTTTTGTTGATTCCCTTGTTGATCGGGTAAATACTATTGGCCATGGCTTATCATCGGCTAAACGCCGAAAAAAGATTTAATTACCGTAGCCACCACAACTAAAAAGACACAGCTTCCAAACCAGGCAGCAGCAACCTTTCCTGTATCAGGATCCCCAGCATTCCACTTTTGATATACCTTGACAGCGCCGATAAGGCCGAGTATGGCACCTACCGCATACATAAGCTCGGTGCCTGCATCAAAATAACTTCTCACTTTTTGGTTGGCTTCATTGATTCCCGCCACACCGTCTTGTGCGTATCCCGTGCCATTAATCAGCAGCAATAAAAGAATTGAAGTGGCCTGCACTTTATTCTTTTTCCAAAAACACTTTAATTTCCAGCTACATTTTTCCATCATACATCATTTTTAAAGTTATTTCGTTATTTAAAAGCAGAGGAATACCGCCGTTACAGCTCTATTTCCTTGTCACATAAAGCCATACCGCACCAGAGAGAACGGGGGTAATTCCTCTGCTGGATTTTAGAATACTGTCCCTTCCCAGAGACTGTCTGCCTCGCTTAAAGTCAAATGCAGAGCAGGGTATTTTTCAGATTCGGAAACAATCAGTTTATTGATGCTTTCTCTAAGTGAAGAAATCTTTACATAGGGATATTCTTCGAGAAGCATTCTTAGGTAGTTTTGAAACTGTTCTTTTGATAGGTTCTTTTCAGCACTTTCAGCTGCAGCCTGCTGTATGCGGGATGAAAGCTGTTCTGCATCATCTAAAGTGTCAAATGATTCTGAGAAGGAATCCGAAATGGATTTTGCTTCCCTTGTATTTTGAATATTGTTTTTGAAAGAGGGGAGTTTTAGTTTCTTTTCCCCTGAGAAGATTTTTTGTAAATCTCCGCTGTAAAATTTAAGTGCTATAAATATATACCAGATTATTATCAGTATACCTATGAAAGCTAGATAGCTGCTCCATGAAACATTTGTAAACATAGTTTTCCATTTTATCGTTCAACATTTTATTCCCTATGTAAATCAGTATCAAATTTGATATGATTTATTCTACGGGTCAAAGGAACAATAGCGATGAAGATCTTACAAGTCCAGCTTTTTGCTGGACCCGTGCTGTACCTCATTGTACCCCCAGTAAAAGCAGGAGAAAAAAAATGAAAAAAAAATAAAGTTTTCCAATTCAGTAAAGACTCGTACTTATAAAGGCTTTTCCATAACTTCGCTTTCATTAAAGAATTTAGATAGTAATCATAATTTCATAATAATTAATTTTTAAAAAGGATATGAAACAGCTAAATGATATAATTGACTTTTATTTGACCCATGATTCAAATTATGCCGTAATGATTACAGGGGACTGGGGAATTGGAAAGACTTATTATTTTAGAAATACACTTGCACAAAAAATTGAGCAGATACCAACATTTGCAAATGCAGCAAAAAAATACAAACCAGTAATTATTTCATTATTTGGATTGTCTACAATAGAAGAAATTCAGACAGAAATATTTTTGTCAATTTATCCCCTTTTAAAAAACAAATCCGTAAAGCTGGGAGCCAGTATAGGTAAGGCCCTGATAAAGGGAGTTCTGAAACTTCATGGTTTAGATGAGTATGGTAAGATTTTTTCAGATGTTGAAACCAATAAAAATGACTGGATTAATTTTAATGAAATTGTAGTCTGTTTTGATGATTTTGAAAGATTAAGCGGAAAACTAAGTATTGATGAATTGATAGGCTTCATAAATTCTCTGGTTGAGACTGAGAGTATAAAGGTTATAATATTAGCAAATGAAGATAAAATAGTGCCTAAGAATTATTTTACGCTGAAAGAAAAAATAGTTGGAAACAGTATTGAGTTTATTCAGGATATCAGTTCAGCTTTTGACAGCTTGATTAAGGATAAATTTTCTGGATTCCCGAAATACTTAAAATTTCTGGAAGAGCACAAAAAATTTATCATAGAAACATTTTGTAAACAGTCAAATAATCTGCGGGTTTTAATTTTTATACTAACCTATTTTCAAACAATTTTTTCCAGTTATGAAAACCAGCTTTCTTCGGCTGATATTCTTAGGAAACACGAAAAAGAGATTATGCCTCGGCTGATCAAGTTTGCAATATTTACCGGATTATTGTACAAGATGGGCGAAATAAGTTTTAAAAAAAGAGATAAGATCGAAGAAGTATTTTTTATTAAACGCAGCGATCAGTATTGGAATAATGCGGATTCAGACGGTAATAAAGGAAAAGACAGGAGAGATAAGGTTGAGAAAGTTATGGATAAAATTTATAAAAATGATTTGTATGTTTTTTTTCCTTCGATTTACGATTTTTTAACTGGTGGCACTGTATTTAATCCCGACGGTCTGATTTTTGAACTTAAAACGTATCTTCATGTCCACGATAATGATATTTCGCCTGCCTATGATGTGTTAAGTAAATTAAATTATCCTAAAGTTTTTGTTCTTAACGACAGTGATTACAAATTCTACACTAAACAAATGCTGGATTATGCCAAAAAAGGGGACTACAGTCTTGAAGAATGCCTTGTGATTTTTTCTTTTTCGGTACGTTTTAATAATCCTTTAAACCTGGATTTTGATAGTCTGGAATCTGGAATAATAAAAGGTTTAAAAAAAGGTGCGCACAGTTTTTCTTATGCGCCGTCCCTTTCTTATAATCTGGCAGTTGATAGTTCCTCTCCTCATAAAACACATTTAATTAATATAAGGAATGCTGCAGTAGTAATTAACGAAAAATTAGGTATAGCTTTAGATAATAGGAAGTTTAAAGAAGTAGAAAACTTGTATAAGAAAGATTTTGAGAAGTTTTATTCACAGATGTCGGACAAAAATGTTCCAATATCTCGGGAAGCAGTTCTCAAAACATTTAATGTGCGCGAATTTTACAATTTCTTCCTAAAATCAAACGGTGATGTAAAATGGAAAATTATCAATATGCTTAAAGAGAGATATCCGGTATATCCTTCTTCTGTTTTGAAGCCTGAAATAAGTTTTTTAGAAGAATTATTATCAAAAGCGGATAAAAAAGCCAGGTCTTTATCCGCAAAAGGAATCTCTCTATTTTTGTATAATGAATTTTCTGATGTGCTTAAGGAGGCCGTAACGAGAATAAGGGAAGAAAATTGATGAGATTTATAGTTAGTACTCTTTAATCTTTTTAATGATTTTCTGCAGAGTTTCTATGGCGATTTCTTTGTCGCGCTCTTCTATCGAATAAGCTTTACTTCTCATGGAATCATAAGAAAGCGTGCTTTTGTTTGCAGTAGAGAGAAAAGGAACTATCATTTTGAACATATGATTCATCGATTTAGAAACCAAAACTTTTAATTCTTGCGAAGCCCTAAGAATTAGGGCAGTCTGGTCAGCGGACAGCTGGCATAAGATTTTGTCGCCAGTCTTTTCGGGTGCTGGTAATGCCTTGTTTTGATCTTTTGGAATAGCGGCAGTGGAATCAGAAAGCAGCTCCTGTTTTTTTTCCAGAAAAATTAATTCCTGTTCGAACCATTGATGCATTACTATTTTCAGGTCTGGATAATTTTTGTATAAAATAACATTATTATTAGTGTAGATCTGATTTAATTCTTTGAAAAAGAGCAGCAGATTTTCTCTTTTTTCAGTTAAATTATAAAACTCATTTATTTTCTCTGATATTAGTTTTGTAAAATAGTTAATGTAGAGCGGACTGTTAAAATTCATTTGTATTAAAACTTCGCTTAAATCACTGTAAATGGTGTTTTCATTATGTTTTAACTTTAAATTTTCCAGTTCTTTGATTAGATCTTTTTTATACAAGATCTCACGGAATGTGATTTTTTTATTTTTCGGCGAATTAACAAACCGGTACAGTTCGGCGAAAACAATTTCTGAAGCTGTTTTATTAAAGGAATGAAATACGGGTCTGCTGGATAAAACGTCGATCTTTTTCTTTAATTTTTTCTTTAAGGATGCTGCATACAGTTCAGGCATTCTTGCATCCAGGCTTAAAAAATGAGCAAAGCGGGATTCCATAAAATTCAAAAGTTCATCTAAACAAGAAAATAAGGTGCTGATCACTTTTTGATAGCTGCTCTGCTGAAATTCTGCTGTATTTTCTATAAGCATCAGATTGTCCCAGAGATTAATCAGTGAGCTGTGATAGTTTCCTATAAGGACTTTTATCTGCTTTTCTTTAGTTAGTGCGAAGACCTGAATGGTCATCTGTGCCTGAATAATTTGGGTTTGCTCTGCCGCAGTGGCAATAATTACTCTGGACTGTTGCGCAGTAAGTTCCTTGAAATTATTTTTTCTGGGATTTAGATTAAGAGTTACCGTAGCATCGAGCCATTCTAAAAGATAGGTCTGGGTCATGTCTTCATTTTTTAGTAAATACATCTCTCAATTCGAGATCAAGAGTATTTAATTTCAATTCATGCAGAACATTTCAATCCTAGTCCAGCCAGGTCAGTTTGTTGAATGTAATTTTAAACGATATTCCGAAGGGGACATTGAAGTATGTCTTTTAAAAAAATTACTAAAGAAAGAAGTGTTTGCAAATAGTAGTGCTTCAGAGATACTAAGGATTGTTAAATCATTATTTTGAAGTAAAATTTTAGCTTCGAGGATTAGTGCATTTTCAATGCACTGCTTAGCGGTTATTTCTGTAATCTGTTTGATTGTTTTAGTAAGATGCCCAGAGGATATATTCAGGGCATCCGCGTAGAACTTAACACTGTGCTGTTTTCTGCAGTGTATTTCTAATAATCTGAAAAATTGGAGTGCAATTTTTTCTGCACTGGAATATTTTACCTTTTCATTCCAGGAACTTCTGTAATAATGGCCGGCAAGTTCATAAAGAAAAAGATTAAAGCTCAGTAGAATTAATTCTTTTTTAAAAACACGGGAATTTGAGATTTTTAGATTGTAATTCACTAAGGCTAATAAATACATCAGGTTTTTAAGATCTTTTTTCTTCAGGAATATTTTAGACGCATATTGGGCGGTGAAAAAATTGAAATACCCAATATGCGGCCATCTGATACTGTTGTCAAATGCAAATTCTGAGGTGAAAGATAAAGTTGATATGCATAAACCTCTGCTCATAAGTAGAATTTCGCAGTCTGATCTTTTTGGTATCACTATCAGTTCATTGATGAATAAATGCACTTTTCTGCTGTTAATGCTTATTACAGCAGCACCTGTATTTATAATCAGCACAGTGGAATATTCCTGCGGTATTAGATGCGCTGCAATGTGTTTGGAAAGTAAATTTTCAAAAACGCATAATTGGATTCCCGCAGTTTTATATTTTGATTTTCTAAACGTCAAAGCAATTTTTTTAAAATTAACATCCTAATATTCCTAGCTGTATAGTTTTGCTATAAGCGAAACACAGATAAACAGCATATTTGACATACCATTAATAAACAGCAGATAGACTAATTTCCTGGCTGCATCAATTTTAACCATTTCTCCAAGTGAGAGATATGCTGGATGATAATTAAAAAGGATTGATAAGATAAAGTATATAGCTGTTAAATTGAATAGGATCAGAAAAACATAATAACTGTAAACGATCTGTTTTTCAAAAAGTAAAATCCACTCCATATTTTTATTCGTTATTTTTTTTTGAAATTATGCCCGCTTTTAATGAGCAGCTGACTGCAGTGGCTGCATTGCATAATGCGCCCTGGACAGCGCCTGCTCTGTTTCCCACAGATGTTTCCCAGTCTTTATCTTTGCGTTCTTTTGCATAATAGAGCGAATGCCTGGTAATAGCTGACGATGTAAGTATTATTCGTTTTTCTTCAGAGGTAAACTGCTGATTACTTGTAACGGAAGCTTCGAAAGAAATGATGGACTGATGAATATCCTGATAGTCACTGTTCTGCAGCGTTGGAACTGAAGCCATAAATGCTGATAAACAATTTTTTGAGATGTTTGACATCGGAGAATTTGCAATAATCTGCTCAAGCTGCAGCTGAGGCGAATCTGCGATTTGCTGGATTTCCTGCAGATTAGCTGGTATATGAGGCGGCAGGTTCTCAAGTTCGCCGTTCAGAAATGAAATGGAATCAATTTTAGTGCTTACAGAATTAATTGTACTGTCCGAAAAATTAAAGGAAAGATAGGCATCCAGTATCTCATTGTGAATTTTTCCTGCAATGTCATAAGCATTAGCTGTATTTTCAGGATGCAGCTCTGCAGTTTTTTTTGAAGACGCATCAGTCGTTTTCAGCGTGGCAGCGGAATTTTCATTAAGGGAGTCATTGGTGCATGAAACAGCTGTTACTGCCAGCATGCTGATTAAAATTTTTTTCATGATTTGTTTGTGTTAAATGTAAAGACTGTTTTTATCCAGCCAGTTCATTTTACCCGGGTCAGCAGAACTTTAATCCGGTGCGGTACCAGATGTTTTTTGCTTTTGAATTCAGGACAAATCTATAGGTCGAAAATTACTCCTGCAAAACATCGTGTATGGATTTTCCGTATTTAGGGTATGGATTTTCCGAAAATCCATACCCCTTTTTATCGGTTAAAAGTGTTAATTATCAAGTAATTGCTTTATATTTGAAGGTGTTTTTTGAAAAAAGTTGAATTATATT
Source organism: Flavobacterium flavigenum (assembly GCF_027111255.2). Lineage (NCBI taxonomy): Bacteria > Pseudomonadati > Bacteroidota > Flavobacteriia > Flavobacteriales > Flavobacteriaceae > Flavobacterium > Flavobacterium flavigenum. The sequence continues at coordinate 5,083,115 of NZ_CP114285.2, forward strand.
TTTTTAAATGTGTTTTTTGCTGATAAAAATGCATTTTAAGTCGTGATGGTGCTTACTATTTAATTTTACCTATGAGCAAGAAGTATATAATATTCGCAGTTCTCTGCATGGCGGACCAATTTTACGGGCAGGAAAAAGATTCTAAAATTTCAGATTCTCTTCAGAAAAAAAATTATGACTACCTCTTCGAGCGTATTGAAGCATCGGAAGATGACCAGCAGATGCAGGCCTATTACCTGCAGTATTTTTTAAAAAAAGCTAAAGCGGAAAATAATCCGGAAGAAATGCTGAATGGGTATAAAAATTTTCTGCACTATTCGACAGATAATTTAAAGCTGGCCTATGCTGACAGCATGATTTATACAGCGAAAAAAGCACGCGATAATGCCCTTATAGGCTCGGCTTATCTTTCCAAGGGTATTGTGTATTACGCTCGGAAAAAGCATAAATATGCTCTTGATAATTATCTCATTGCCGATAAGTATATTTCCAAAACTGATGACAAGTACCTTTTACATAAGGTTAAATACAATATTGCGCTTATAAAATACTATCTGGGATATTATGATGAGGCCGTTTCTCTCTTAAATGAATGCATTGATTATTTTAAAGATAAAAATTCAAGGGCATACCTGAATTCGCTGCATTCGCTTGGTTTGTGTTATAATAAAATCGGCAATTACGGTCTGTGTTCTGAAATAAACCAGAAAGGCATGGAAGAGGGCCGCAGACTCTCCAATGAGGATATGAAAGTGTACTTTATGCATTCCGAAGGGATCAATCAGTATTTCAAAAACAACTATTCAGACGCGCTCAAAAATATCAATGCAGCAATACCTGAGATCATTCAAAACAAAGATTTTGCAAATGAATCTGTTGGATATTTCTACATGGGAAAAAGTTACTGGGATCTGCATAAGACAGAAAAAGCTATTCCATATTTTATGAAAGTGGACAGGATTTTTGAAAGCAGAAACTACATTCGCCCTGATCTCAGGCAGAATTATGAACTGCTTATCAAATACTACAAAGGGAAACAGAATCTGAGCCGAGAACTTTTTTACATTAAAAAACTGCTGAAAGCAGACAGTGTGCTCAGTGGCAGATATGTTTATCTCTCCAGCAGAATACGAAAGGTCTATGATACAAAAGAGCTAATAGAGGATAAAAAGAAGATTGAGGATCTTTTCAGTCAAAGAAAATACAGTGACTTTATTTCCGGCACCATTATAGTAACTCTTTTTTCAGGGCTTCTTTTCTTTGCCGCAAAACACTTCAAAAATAAGAAATTGTACAAATTGAAGGTGCAGGAAATAATGAATGAAAAGAGTTCTCCTGAGCCAGGAATCCAGCACAGAAATACGGCAAAAGGCATTGATGATATCAGTAAGGAAACCGTGGAAGAGATACTCAGGAAGCTGGATAAATTTGAAAGCGATAAAAAGTTTCTCCTAAAGGATCTCAATGCGGCAAAGCTGGCAGCTATTTTAAATTCCAACCCAAAATATCTGTCCAGTATTATCCGGCACTATAGAGGCAAAAAGTTTGTAAACTATATCAGCGACCTGAAAATAGACCACATTCTGGCTTTGCTGAAAGAAAATAAAAAGATAAGAAAGTATTCCAATAAAGCATTAGCAGATGAGGCAGGTTTTAGCAGCACACAGAAATTCGCTCAGGCTTTTCATGCCAAAACCGGATGCCCCACCTCATTTTTTATTAAGGAAATCAATAAGACTTCAATATAGATGCTATTTTGAACAGTCAGTTAGGATGCGTGCATTTTTTATTTTGTGATTTGATAATCTGAAGTAAAAGGCTATTTTTGCGCTCTTAATAAAAAAAAATTGTAACATGAAAGATTTAGTAGCAAAAATAAACGCTGAAATCGAAACATTTAAAGCAGAATCTGAATCTTTAATTGAAAAAGGCGTTAAAGCAGCAGGGGCAAGAGCCCGCAAATCAACATTGGAAATTGAAAAATTGTTAAAAGAGTTTAGAAAAGTTTCTATTGAGGAGTCAAAGAAATAATTTTCAGCAGTCTTACTTACTTTTAAAAGAAGAGAATGGGGTTTTTAAGCCCCATTTTTTTATGTTTTTTTTATAGTGTTTCTGCTGGTTAAGCATTCATAACCTAAAATATTTTAATTTTGTAGTAGCATCAGTTGTTTTTCATCTGGCAGCCCATCCCGTTTTGCGCTACAATCTTTTATGCCGGACCCCGGTACAAAAGGATTTTTGCTTCAATCAGGGCTGGGAAAAAATCTGCTTTTTAAAAAGTATTTTCGGCATCAAAATTTAACTTCTTTTAGATTAATCCATTAGATTTCATAGTCACTATAATTAATAAATGTTGGTTTTTTTGGTAAATTTTCAAAATCAATATATTCTTTGGTTAAAAGCCAATTTGAAGGAGTAGAATCAGGATCATTTTTCAGAATGATTTCAAATTCTTTTTTCTTTTCAGTTATATATTTATTCGTATTATTTCTTTTTTAATACTGTAATCTTCAATTTTCATAGTATCCTAATTTATAATTACTCTTAACTTATTTAGCAAACCACTAAAATTACTATTATCAAAACAGTAAAGCGATTTGAATTACTAATAAGTAAAAGGTGTACAAAAAAAATATTTAAATTTTCTAAAAATATTCTTGATAAAAAAGCAATTATTCGTTAGGACAGCTGCACCACACGTCAAAAAGGATTATAAGAAGTTGTCAATAAGGAATTTTTACTTATGCCTCATTGATAATCCTTTTTTGAATATTTTCAATGATTTTTTGTAATTTACCAGCTTCTTCATATTCTTCATTTCTAACATACATTTGGATAGAAGTCTGAAGTGTTTCAATCCTAGTCCTTAATTCTGTCACAGTTCCATTTAGGTCAATAGTGTCATCAATAATGCATTCGATGTCATATTCAGATGTTCGATCCTGTCCAAAAACGCCTTCTTCTTCATGTTCTTTCCATAAAGTTTCCATTTCCAAAACACAATTTTTAAGGATATCAAAAAATTCTATTGGTAGATTAACAAATGGCTCAAGTTTTTTTACAGATTGACTTGTACGTTCATATAAAACGCTATATTTTCCAATTTTAAAATCGATATCTATATTATTGTTATAGATATCTTTTTCCATGAGAATCTTTTTAATTTCTTTCCCAATATATTTCGCAAGTTCGTCAAGTTGGTTTTCCATATTTTTAAGTTTAATTTTTAAATTAGTGTGAATATAGTTTGCGCGTCTGTAGAGTTTACAGCTGGAAACTGCGTCAAAATTGAACTGATAGTTTTATTCAATCTAGTGGAATTATGTGCATTTATTGCGTTATTAGCTCTAACTTTTGCAGTGCCAGTGCTTAGAGCGCAAACCATCAAATCGCAGTTTGCCGAGCTATACTTCCAAATAGCTTTAGATAGTGCTGTCGAATCGTCTCCAGCAGAATAAAATGCGATTGTTTTGTTTTTGTAATTTGTTAAAATATCTTCGAAATCTCTTGGGTCGTTTCCAACCTGAGTTCTATTGCTAGAAATTCCGCCATTATTTAAAACGATATCGTAGGCTAAGCCGATCGTCTCGGTTTTCCCACTATTTGGCAAACCTTGTAAAACTATTATATCCATAAATTTAATTTAGTTGCAAAGATAGAGAAATTTAAAGCTCCTGTTTTTCAGCTCTGACAAAGGTTTTTACCTTTTTATTTTTAGTCTGATAAGATTAATTTATCAGTTGTTCAAATTATTATAAAAACGGATTTCTATAAAAATGAATTGCATAATTTTTGTCTTTATTTACTTTTTACATCATTATATATCAATTGCATAAGGGAATAATAATAATCTTTTTTCTTTTCAAATTCTTTTTTATGTGATTTTATTTTAGGCATTACACAAAAAGAATGTGGAGTACAAATACTGTTTTTGAAGACAATTTTCATTATTTCTTTGCTGAATTGGGTGTCCTGATTCTTTAAACAGTAAAAGACGGTTGAGGAGAAGAGGTCTGCAATTTGCAATTCTACATTTTCTTTTGAGTCAGCATTAATTATATCTCCTTCAAGATTGAATCCGAGCTTTATTCCTAAAAAATCTGTCCTTGAACCCACTAATCCCATTTCATTAAATGTTTCGAAGACAGGATTATCAATAAAAACTTTTGAATTGTCGCAAATTACATTTAATTTATCTCCTTTCTTGGACCAATCTGTTAGTATCCCAAGGAGTGAAGTCACGGTTAGATCCAAAATCCATCTTTCTGCTTCGCCTGTAGAAGTCTGAATTTCCTCAAAAAAGATTGTTGGGTTATGCGTTACAATTTCGATAATCCATTGTAGTAATGGATTATCTTTCGAAATTGAATGAAAACTAGTTTCTACAAGTGTTTTCTTTCCTCGCATCAAAAGTAAAAAATCTTCGAAGAAAGTTTCTGCTGACTCGTCTTTTGTAATAAAAGAAGCGTATAATCCTGTTGCTAAGAAATCATTTAGTTTTGAATTATAAAAAATGTAGTTGGACGACAAATATGGTTCAATACCATATTCAACAATTTTTCCTGCAAGTGCATATTTTTTGTCGTGGAAAACTATTCTGGCAATTCTACTATACTTTCGAAAAATATGTTTTATCACTTCTTGTCCTTTTTTATTACTGACAATTAGTTTACCTTTTATTTCTCCATTTTGAATGTTGTAATTATTATAAATATAGTTCTTAATTTCTTTTGTGGTTTCATCATCAAGTTTTACACCTGAATATACAAAGTATGGTTGAAACTCCTCAAGTAAGTCTGCTCCTGTATATCCGGATTCGTCACAGTATATTTTCATTATTGGATTTTTAAATTTGAGATGTAATTTGCAGTTATTACTGGTAATTTTGAAAATTTTTGGTAGCTTTTCCGGATTTGCCAAATAAGACACTATTGACTTCTAAAATAATTCTTCAAATCCATTTTAGTAATATTAAGTACCAGAGCTTTACTTATTTATTTCAATTATGCCTTTAACTATCAGCTTTATGAATTCTGTGTAAAGTATCTTGGGAGTTTCTTTAATTAATGATCCAAACACTGATGTCTTTTCTTCTGATTTGTTATTTATCGTACTTAATTCAGCCGAAATTGCTTTTACTAAGTCGTTTAAAATAAATTTATCGTTATCTCTAACTGAATAACAAACAAAGTTTTCAATGTCACCATCTATAAAATCAAAGAAAACTATGAATGGAATTCTTTGAATATTTTGATCTGTTAATGAAAGAAAAATTTCATTCATATTTTCATATAATTTATTTTGCGTATTAACTTCTTTGTTACGCTGGCCATCAAGATAGAATATGGTAATGTTTTTACCGGATAATCGATCTAACTCAACAAATGCGCCAATATCTTGTAAGATCTGATGTGTTTCAGAGTGGAAATCGTAAACAATAAATGCAAACTTTTTTGCTCTGTCAGTATCTATATGTTCTTCACATATTTTTTCAAATTGACTTGTAAATTCATCATACCAATAACCATTAATATTATTTGTATTTGATACAGTAAAAATTGGATTCATAATTTATTATTTTATTTATTATGCTCTATTATCATTATTAGTTATACTTTGCGAAAGAGGGGTTCGTCGATTACTTTATTATCATTTGCAAATACGGAAAAAAATTTCGGATTGTTTTTTAATAAACCACTAAATTTAGAATATTTCATAATCAATGAAGTTACCAAAAAGTGTAATTTATAGGTTATGAATTTTAATTCTTGATTCTGTTTCGCTTCTTCTTCATTTTCGAAAGGAATTCTACCATGTAAGAAATCATTTCTTTTAAGAAGTGCCATTTCATCAATATCAGTTAATATAAAACCGCATAAATCAAATGCAATTTTGAAACTATCTTTGTTTGTAACTTGATTTATCTGTTCAAGCTTATTTATAACAGTTGCTTTATTATTGAAAAGAGAATCTTCTAGAGGTATGACAATTTCCTTTAAGCTTTTAATAACTTTTCCAGCAATTTTTTTGTCTTTAAATGGGTTAATTTTTTCACTATTTTCTTCTACCACAATGTTTTTTACCGTTTCTAAAGCAACAGAGTAAGCAGAGGCTCTAATTTCTAACGGATATTCATTAGCTTCAGAGATAATTTTTAATGCTCTCAAAAATCGTTTATCCTGTCTAGCCTTATTAACTATATTTGAAAAAACTTCTAGATTAACGTGGCCTCCTTGACTATTGGATCTTGTAATTTCCCACGGCAAATGAGGAGAAACAATTTCCATTCCTGAGGATATACTGTCTTCTAATCTTCTATATTGAAATCCAGAAATAGATTTGAAATCATTATCAGGAGACTGCAGAATGAACATTTCATTTCTCAGCACTTCACCTGTTATCATTCCTAAACTGTAAGAAATAGCACCGATAGATTTTTCAAATTCATGATATTCCATAGAATTCATGGAGTCAATAAATAAGAAATAATCATCATCATTTTGATCGTTATTATAATCGAACAAATGGAATAAGGTTTGGTTGCACTCGAATTCTGATAGACCAGCAAATTTTAATGCGTCCTCCACATTAAAACTTTCACTTTCGATGAATTCATGATGGTCTTTAAGTGGGTTATTTTTTTTTGGGATTACTAAACGAAAATGTTTTTTTTCAGAAACGTTGAAGGAACTTTCAATATGCCATATTTCACCTTCACTTTCTAGATCTTCATTCATCAACATTGATAAAGTTGCAACTCCATTTGGATTTGTCCAATTAAACTTGTCATTTTGAACTGAAAATGATTTTCCAAATCCATAGCTGTCACGTTGATATTCAGAAATGTTGTCTACTAAATTTAGAGAAGGAGCTTTGAATTTAAAACATCTTTCTCCTTTTTCTATTATTAAATCAATTTTATCAATAGGAGGGAAGCTAGATGAACTTTTAAATGTTTTAGGTGTTCCAAGATTAGTTAAATAGTCGAAAGTCTCTTTAAGAAATTTTTTTTTAAGATTAAGGCGAGCTTCTGCTAAATAGTCATTCATAAAATTTGAAATCTTTATAATTATTTGTTTTTATAAGTTTTGACACAAAAATGAACGCTTCATTAGATTGGTAAAAACAGAAACATTGTTCTCTGTTTTACATGTATGTAGTTAGTAATACCATACTAATCCAATCAAGTCGAATAAAATAGTTTAAACATTCTATTTAGTCGATTAGTCGATTTAATATTTCTTCAAGCTCTAGACTTCTTTCTCTAATTTTATTCATAAAGTTTGTCGCTGTTACAAACATTCCTTCTCTTCCAATCTTAAATTGTAAATCTTCAAAAGAATAAAGAAAGTCCTTTTCTATTTCTAACTGCTTTTCCCAGTTCTGTTGAGTTGCAATAAGTTTCTCTTTCTGTTGTTCTGGTAACTTCTTTAATAAAGATTGGTAAAGATTATTCATTTCTTTATTCCAAAGTTCAGAATGACTTTTTATGCATTCTCCCCATTCATAATTAGTTTCCCATTCACAGTTATTAAAAGATTTATCAATCCAATGTTCCTTTTCGTTGCTATGTCCTACTGAAAATCTACCGCTTCTATTTTCGAGTTTTTCATCTAAACTTTCTAATATTTTTGGACCATTTTCTATCACCCAATTTGCATTTCGTATATCATAATCCATTCCATGCGCTGCATAATTTAAGGTATGTATAATATCTTTTAAAGATTTGGCTTCTGCTTTTGTTATTATTTCTTTATTATTTAAAGCTTCGATAAGCTTTGTTATTGAAAATTTATTACTTTCAATGCTGTATTTATCGGCTAAGTTTCTTAACCTTTTTTCAACTTCAATCCTAAAACCAACCAACGCTAATTCCTGATTCTTTTCAGCAATTTCAATGAACGAATATGTATCTACATTTGCGTTAGTGTCAGTATCTAATTCGGCATGCTTATTTTCAGGCTTAATTAAACCAGCTTTTTTAGCTTCATCTTCGATTTTTTTTAGGTCTTGAAATTCAACTTTGAGTCCCCCTGGAAGCTCAACTGATTTTAGTAAAGGCTCCAACCAAGGAACAATTGCAACAATTATTAATGTTATAAAAATGGCATCGATTTTCAGTGAAGGAAAAAATAAGTGTATTAATCCAACAAGAATTGCTGAGCAGGTAATAAATAATTGCGTTTTCCTTTTTGCGGTCATTCTTTTGATGTTTTGAAAATTTGCCCTTAATTCCATTTGTAACATTTGGCGATTTAATTAAGTCTAATAAATTAGCTCAGTATAAATAGTTTACGTTAAACCAAGATGCCAATTAGTTTTACTCAATCCTTTAAAATCCTAGATTTGTCAATTTAGTGTCTTTTAAATTCACAGAATTAATTCTAATTTCATAATAATCTACTTCACTTGTTCTTATATTTTTTTTGCTTGAATTGCTATATATAGTTTTATAATTTATAATGTAAGAAATACTAATTTCTTCGATCTTTATTTTGCTTCTTTTTTCTAAAGGAACTTTGAAAAAACTGATTCCTTCACCAATTTTCTCATTTGTTTCTGAAATGGATGTTGTAAAAGGTTTACTATATTTATACTCTTTCAAAGTAATATCTGTATACTTATTATAATCCCGTAACATTTCTTTGTATCTATCTTTTGAGTATTCTTGAATAACAGATATTTCATATAACCTATCATCTACTAAACTCAAATTGATTTTATTTTCATTACCATTGAAACAACTATCCTGAATATGGTTCAGCTTTATATAAGAATTATAAATACTATCATTTTTTAAATAGTCATATTTTTTCCATCCGTTGCTATATTTTTCATAATAATAGGGATCACTTGGATCTCCAACTTTAGATATGGTACTTGATGAGTTCGTGATTTTTGTTATGTCAAACTTATTTTGCCCAATTTTGAACAGAAATATATCGGAAAGTGTACATTGTGAAAACATTTTTATAGTCATTAATAAAAAAAAAGCCAATATTGTTTTATTCATACTTAAAGTTTTGAAAATATTCAAGGTTCAGTTTTCTATTATTGTATAATTACCTGCGTGCTGGTGTATAACAGGTTGTAATAAGTAATAAGGAGACTTTTTAAATTGTGGCACTTTTGTGATGTAATGGATTATAAGTGTAAAATTTTCTCATTTATCATTTTTTTATATACATTTTTCAAACATACAAAACCATTATAATTATTTTGTACGGATTTCCGTAATGTCTTTTAATCAACGGCAAATTACTCTTTAAGTTGCTCAATACATACAGTAAAAACACCTATTTTTTTCTTTGAATTATAAAATAAAAAAAGATGCCGAGGGGCATCATTTTATTACATTTTATTTGAGTTATAAATATTTGGCGATGTTAATTAGTAATCTAGAAGTTCTTTTAATGAAACTTTTAATACATGAGCTAAAGCTACTAATGTTTCAAATTGAAAATTTACTTCACCTCGCTCGATTTGTCCAAGAGTCTTTTTGGTTATATATTCACTATTATCCGCAAGCTCTTGTTGCGAAATCGATCTGTTTTTGTATTCGACGCTTTTAATTTTTCGTCTTAGTTTCAAAACATGTTTCCCAAATTTTATTCTTTCCTCGTTAAAGTCAATTTCATTCATTTGTTAAAATTCATAGGAAAAAACAAAACAATTGGTACCTTATAGGGTATCGTAATATTTTTTTTATTATATTTGTTTTAATACTTCTAGATAGAAGTGTATTTTTGCGATTCTTCATATAAAATATTTGAAGCATTTCGCTTTGAATCCTGTTTCAAAAAACTTGGCAGTTTAAACCCACAGGATGATAAGTAAATTGCTCACGCTTACGGGCGTGGGCTCACTTATCTGTGGGTGGGTATGCCAAGTACCTTTGAAACAATAAGCTGAGTTCCATGCCCTTTTTTATGTCATAAACTTTTCTTGAATTCATAGTGACTTATTTCTTTTTTTATTTAAAGTTTCGTTTTAAAATAAACGTAGAACTGTTAAATCCTTCCTGCCTGTGTCCTAAAAAAAACTTCATTTATTTCATTAAGCCGTTTACTTAATGCATAAAAAATGGCCCTCTACTGCAGCGACCAAACTAGAGCAGAGGACCTTAGCTAATCAAATACCATTTAACTAACCAATTCCAATATTATGAATTATTTTTCATTTTACAAGGGTGGGAAAGTGCTTTATTGCCTATTTTTTATGGGACTTGTATTGTCTTTCTCATCTTCTTTAGCACGAAATTACAGTCGGAGTTTCAGTTTATTTTTTCAGCATCATAAAGTCCAGGGTGTTATCACTGACGGCATTACTCCGCTGCCTGGTGTTACTATTTCAGTCAAAGGCAGGACAGATACCGCGGCTATAACAGATTATTCCGGAAATTATGTAATTTCTGCTAGTGCTAATGATACTCTTACAGTCTCTTTTATAGGCTTTAAAACTAAACATATTCCTGTTTCGGGACGATCCAGGATAGACATTGTGCTTCAGTTCGATATAACAACATTGCAGGAAGTCCGGGTTAATGCTGGTTATTATTCCGTAAAGGAAAGTGAGCGGACTGGGAGTATTGCCAGGATAACCTCGAAAGACATAGAAAACCAGCCGGTTACAAATGTGCTTGCCACCATGCAGGGCAGGATGGCAGGAGTCAGTATCTCACAGGATTCAGGTCTCCCGGGAGGTAATTTTAATATTCAGATTAGAGGCCAGAATAGTTTGAGGAGCGATGGAAATGCCCCTTTGTATGTTATAAATGGTACCCCTTTTTCATCTGAGCCCATTGGCTCATCGCAGACTTCCACTTTTTCGCCGGGACTTACCAGTCCGCTAAACAGCATAAACCCTGATGACATTGAGAGCATTGAAGTTTTAAAAGATGCTGATGCAACTGCAATTTACGGTTCGCGGGGAGCAAATGGAGTCGTGCTTATTACCACTAAAAAAGGCAAAGAAGGTAAAACGAGATTCAGCATAAACTACTCTGGCGGAATAGGTAAAGTAACAAAGAGACTTGATTTAATGAAAACTCCGCAATATTTACAAATGCGTCGAGAAGCATATAATAATGACGGTTTTTCAATGCCTCCTGCGTCTGCTTATGATGTGAATGGTGTATGGAATCAGAATAGAAATACAGATTGGCAGGAAGTACTAATAGGAGGTGCGGCCGACATTACGAACTTACAGACGACTCTGTCTGGTGGATCATCTCAGACACAATTTTTATTGAGTGGAAATTATCATAAGGAAGGAACTGTCTTTCCTGGTGACTTTGTGTACAATAAAGGCAATTTTAATTTCAACATAAACCACAGCTCGAACGATAAAAAATTTAAAATTAATTTTAACACAGCATATACCTCTCAAAAAAATGATCAGCCTTGGAGTGATTTGACAAGGGAAGCCATGACTTTGGCTCCGAATGCTCCGCCCTTATATGATTCAGATGGGAATCTAAACTGGTCGAATGGAACCTTTGAAAATCCGCTGAGGAATTTTGAAGCCAAATTTATTACTAAGACGGGTTCCTTGCTCGCCAATGCATTTCTTTCGTACGAAATTATGGAGGGCTTCGAGTTAAAATCAAATTTTGGATTTAATGATCTGAACCATGCTGAAACTAGAACTTTTCCATCTACCATTTACAATCCGTCGTTCAATATTGGACCAGCCAGTTCAGCATTATTTCTAAATAATACCCAGAGGCAGTCATGGATAATTGAACCTCAGATTAATTGGAAAAGCAGATTAAATAATTTTAGTCTCGAAGTTATTCTAGGAGGAACTTTCCAAAATCAGACAACAGATAAACTGGTTCAGAGAGGACTCGGTTTTACAAGCAATAATCTCATATATGACCTTGCTTCGGCAACATCAAAAATTATTTACAGCAACGAAGAGATTCTGTATAAATATCAGGCATTTTTTGGAAGAGTGAACCTGAACTGGAAAGAACGGTACATTTTAAATTTAACCGCTAGAAGGGACGGTTCCAGCAGATTTTCACCTGAAAACCAATACGCAAATTTTGGAGCAGTAGGTTTTGCATGGCTTTTTCATAAAGAACCTGCCTTTAGTAATCTATTTTCTTTTATAAGTTTTGGAAAACTGCGATCAAGTTACGGAACAACAGGAAGTGACCAGATTGGAGATTATCAGTTTCTTAATACTTACAGCTCAGTTTCAACTAATTATCAGGGATTGACTGGCCTGCAGCCGAGCCGATTATATAATCCAAACTTCGGATGGGAAATAAATAAAAAATTTGAAACCGCTCTGGAATTAGGCACACTGCAGGACAGAATATTTCTTACTGCGGCATATTACCAAAACCGGTCATCAAACCAGCTCGTCGGAATCCCGCTTCCCGGTACAACGGGATTCGTCTCTATCCAGTCAAATCTTGATGCAGTGGTCCAGAACTCAGGATTTGAATTAACCTTGCGCACTGAAAATATAAAAAAAGATAAGCTGGGCTGGATTACAAATTTTAATATTACTGTGCCCCGCAACAAACTAATAAGTTTTCCCGGACTTGCAGGTTCTACATATGCAAATCAATATGTAATCGGACAGCCTTTGAATATCCAGAAAGTTTATAAGTATAAGAACGTTAACCCGCAGAGCGGTATATATGATTTTGAAGATTTCAATAATGATGGAATAATTTCAGCACCAGCCGATAGAAGCATTGTGAAAAATTTAAGTCCAAAATTTTTCGCCGGATTACAAAATCAGCTTAACTATAAAAATTTTCAGCTTGATTTTCTTTTTCAGCTTGTAGAACAGGATAACTGGAACTGGTCAAACAGTCAGGGGGTTCCAGGAGCGGGACCTAATCAGGCTGCGGCTCTGGGAAATCAGTGGCAGAAAATTGGAGACATTTCCACGTATCAGAAATTTACTACCGGAACTAATGCTCAGGCATTGGATGCTTATTATAAATATTCATTAAGCGATGCGGCCATTAGTGATGCGTCTTACATTCGTCTGAAAAATGTTTCAATCTCTTATAATCTGCCAAATCGATTTGCAGGCAGTATGCAGTTAAAGATATTTATGGAAGCACAAAACCTGCTCACCTTTACGAAATATCAGGGTGCTGATCCAGAATTTAAATTTACGGGTTATCTGCCTCCCTTAAAAGTTATTACCACCGGAATTCAGCTTAATTTCTAATTTAATCTTCGCAAAATGAAAAATACATATAAAACTTTAAAAACGAATATTCTAAAAAAAAGTATTGTTTTACTTTTTTTAAGCGGCTTTAGTTTTACTGGCTGCGAGAGCTTTTTAGAAACAGATCTTCCCAATTCCCAGCTGATAACAGCTACTGTTTTTGATAATAGAACCACTGCCGAAGCGGCCTTGACAGACATTTATAGTAAAATGAGGGATAGTGGCCTTATGACCGGAAAAACAACAGGTATTTCCAATCAGTTGGGAAACTACACTGATGAACTTGTCTTCTACGGAAATAGTACGACCTCAACTTTTGCATTTTATAATAATAATCTAATAGGCTCCAATGCGCAGGTTGCCGAAATATGGAACAGTTCATTCAAACAGATATATGCTGCTAATGCACTTTTGGAAGCAGTTCAGGGATCAGGAAGCCTGACTATTGCAGATAAAGCGCAGCTGAAAGGGGAAGCCCTATTTATAAGGGCACTTATTCATTTTTATTTAAGCAATATTTTTGGAGACATTCCATACTGTGATACCTCTGATTATTTAAAAAACAGCAGAATTTCCAGATTATCTCCGGAGATAATCAGCGAAAAAATTACAAATGATTTATTAGCAGCACTAGAATTGCTTCCATACAGCGATATCAGTAAAGAACGGGTGCGTCCAAATAAATTTGCAGCACATGCTCTGCTGTCCAGAATATATCTTTATGATAAAAAATGGACTCAAGCTGCAGAACATGCAGATGCAGTAATTAAAAACAGCAGTGTATATTATCTCACTCCAAATTCTGAAACAGTGTTTCTAAAGCAGAGCAGTGCCACAATCTGGCAGTTTATGCCTTCGGTAAATGGAAAAAATACAGATGAAGGAACTACTTTTTATTTTTCAAAAGTGCCTCCTCCGCAGTCCGCTCTGAATCCTGAACTGGTAAATGAATTTACCGCTGGTGATCTTAGAAAAAAACACTGGATATTGTCTCTGAGCGGTGGCGGTGTAACTTACTACCGTGCCAATAAATATAAGCAGTTCAGCAACACATCATCAAGTTTGGAATATAGCATTGTTTTCAGATTGGCTGAACAGTATTTGATCCGCGCAGAAGCAAATGCTAATTTAGGGCACTTAGATTCTGCTTTGGAAGATCTTAACCGAATACGTTTAAATGCAGGGCTGCAGGTTTCCAGTGCAGTATCAAAAGAAGAAATATTATCGGCGATACTTCATGAAAGAAAGTTAGAGCTCTTTACGGAATTTGGTCATCGTTTCTTTGATTTAAAACGCAGTGGATCTATCAGCCAGGTGCTGGCAGAAAAAAAAATTGGATGGAGCAAAAATGATGTAATCTGGCCCATTCCTGAAACAGAGCTGCTATTAAATCCGAATCTGCTCCCGCAGAATGAAGGATACTAACACTAATCAGAAAATGAATTTTTTAATAAAAAAAACAGCAGAAAGACCAAGGGGCTTTAATCTCTTAATTTTTCCTTTTTATTTTGTTTTGATAACCTGTCCCTTAATGGGGCAGGTAAAACAAACTTTATCACCTCTTGCAGATTATATACTTTGGGGGAGCCTGAATTTAGATAAAATATCTGGAGACGGACGATGGGTATCCTTTGATATGGCATACAGCCAGACTGATACATTATTTTTACAAGACACCAAACACTCCAAATTATATGCATTTCCAAAATCTGCAGACAGCAGTTTAAATTCTATGTTTTTTGCGTGCAGAGATACAAGTAGCACACTGCTTGTTGTAAGGTTAAAAGACATGCAGAAAAGAAACTTTCCTAACACAATGCAGTATGTGTTGTCTAGAAGTCTGCAAAACCTGGTGCTTTTACGAGAACATAATAATATAAAGCAGTTAGATATTATTAATAAAGCGGGCAAAGTTATTAAAACCGTCAAGAACGTTGAATCATTTACCAGCGATAATCTTAATACTAAGATTATCTGCAGATTAAAAATTAACAATATAAATCATGTAGTGCTTTTAAATATTGATGCGGAGAAACTAGAGCAAAGCAATATTCTGATGACAGGTAATGACGTTTCAGACATTATCTGGGATAAACAAGGGCTGAGTTTCTGTTTTTTAGAAAATTTTGAAAGAGGATGTAAAAAGGACTGCAGACAGAAAATTAATTATTATAGCAGCAAAACACAAGACTTAAGCACTTTTGATTTATCTGAACGTTTAAAGGATGGTAAAGATTATAAAATTCAGCTGTCGACTTACAAACTTAAAATTTCAGATGATGCAGAACGTGTCTTTTTCTGCGTGTCAAAGATTGATCGAGCTGAGGGTAAAGAAAAAAATGCTGAAACCGAAATTTGGAACGGTAATGATTACTGGCTCTATCCACGACGAAAAAGTTTCGAAAAGGCATTTGCATCATCATTTTTTCTGGTATGGCATCCACTAAAAAATGTATGGCAGAAGGTTACTTCTGATACAATACCGATCTGTTATTTAAATGGAAATCAAAAGCAGGCAATAGGATTTAATCCCATAAATGAGACTGCAGAGTTTAATTCAGAAGCCGACCGTGATCTTTACAGTATTGCCCTTGATCAAAGTCATATAACAAAAATCACTGAAAACATTTCGGGAGACATAAATAATTCAATTGTTTCTCCTGATGGAAAGTATCTTGCTTATTTTAAAGAAAGCAACTGGCAGCTGTATAATTTCCAGACTCAGATATCAATAAACATAACTGGTAAGATCAGCGCTAAATTTTACAGTGAAGACAGTCAAAAAAAGATGGCTCCGTACGGCATAGCAGGATGGTCTGATAATGATTCGGAAATATTTATATACGATCAATTTGATATCTGGAAAATAACCATTGATAGTTCTAAAGCGGAACGTCTCACTAAGGGACGTGAACAAAAAATTTGTTTCCGCAGTGCGATAGGTCTTCCGAAAATGTCTTATATCCCAAATTATTTCGGACAGACAGGTTTTAAAATTGACGGCAATAATTTGGTTTTAAGAGCTGAAAGCGGCAATCATAATGAATCAGGATTCTTTTTGCTTAACGGTAATAAGATTTCAAAAATAGTATTTGAGGAAGGTAAAATTTCAGATATAATTCGTCTTGGAACTACTAATAAATATTTGTATTTAAAACAAAAATACAATCATCCTCCTGCACTTATTAATGTGGATGCTGAGCAAAAAAGACAAACTGTACTCTATCAAAGCAACAGGCATTATAAAAATTATGGTCATGGAAAATCTGAGCTTATTACTTATAAAAACTCAAAAGGCAAGGAGCTAAAGGCAGCACTTTTTTATCCAGCCGATTACAGCAGTAAAAAGAATTATCCAATGATAGTGTATATTTATCAGAATAAGTCACATCAGCTGCACGAATATAATAATCCAAACTTGTTAGATCCCTTAGGATTCTGTAATAGCAACTATACTTCACAAGGCTATTTCGTCCTATATCCTGATATAAGTTACGAGGAGGGAAAACCGGGGGATTCTGCAACGGACTGTGTTGCTTCTGCTGTTGAGGAAATTGTTTCCAAAAACCTTGTTGACCCCAAAAGGATCGGTATCATTGGACATTCTTTCGGGGCATATGAAGTCAATATAATTATAGCAAAGAGCGGTCTTTTTGCCGCAGCTGTATCGGGAGCAGGAATTTCAGACTTAACCAGTTTTTACTTTTCAGTTGGTGCGTTTAAAAAAGCAGAAATCTGGCGGCTTGAAAATGATCAATGGAGGATGGGGAAATCACTTTATGAAAGTATGGATAACTATAACGCTAATTCACCAGTGTTTTCTGCCCAAAATATTAATACTCCGCTTCTTATATGGACGGGAAAAGACGACAAGGTAGTTAGCTGGAATCAAAGCATTGAAATGTATCTCGCTTTAAAAAGACTTCATAAAAAAACAATAATGCTTGTATATCCAAATGAGCAGCATTTTTTACTGATGAAGGAAAAGCAGGCTGATTTAAATATTAAAATTCAAAATTGGTTTGATTATTTTCTGAAGGATAAAAATACTGCTGAATGGATAAGCAGTGGAATTTAAATTATAATGGAGACCCTGATGAATTTCAAATTATCAAAAAGAAATTCGCTTCGGGTCTCCAATTAAAAAAATATAATCCATTTTAAAAGCATGCTATTATTGTGCTCTGGACAATGGAATTATACATTCATTTTCAACAGAATCATAATCGAATGCCTGTTGATTAGATGGTGAGGTACAGTTAGGTCCTGGCTGGTCACTACAAAGTGCCACTACCTCACACACATTTCCGTTTCGTACATACCCTGGTATATTTGTTGTATTTGTTTTTTTGTTTGAACTTTCAATATTAGTTGCAAAAGCTCCCATAACAGCAAAAACAAAAACTGCTGCGGATACATACAGTTTTAAAAATTTAGTTTTCATAATGTAAAAA
The DNA here is from genome assembly GCF_027111255.2 of Flavobacterium flavigenum. Lineage (NCBI taxonomy): Bacteria > Pseudomonadati > Bacteroidota > Flavobacteriia > Flavobacteriales > Flavobacteriaceae > Flavobacterium > Flavobacterium flavigenum. The sequence continues at coordinate 5,100,769 of NZ_CP114285.2, forward strand.
TTAAAATAATAAATATGATCTACTCTTTTTTACAGGTTTTCGATCTGCCTCCTGCTACCGGCCGGTATATCATAACGCTTTTATTTGAAAAGCGCATTTAACTTGTAAGCCACAATTTTTTTATCGATCAAAGCATACAGATAATTATCTGTAACGACAAACTGATTAACTTTAAAGCCATTTTCAGAATAAATGTAAAAACTGAAGCGGTACGATCTATCTGAAAAATTATAGACGTCAATTATGCTGGCCTTTTCCCATACGTCAGTTGATTCAAATCTGCCAAGTATATCTGATTTAACAAAAAGTAAATTTTTAAAAGAAGTACAGTATGAATTAACGAAAAGCGGAGGCTTCGCCAACTTGCTAATTTTATGGTTATTTAAGTATACAACGTCTATTTTCGCATGCTTATTTGTATCAATCGTATTTCCTCTGAGCTCAAGATTAAGATCTTTATCTGCAACGATATACTGATTGCGATAGTAGTAAACATATACCAGCTTTTTCGATTTTTCATCATATAATAACATGCCGTCAGTATCAAAAAAACCATCTATCTGTTTCTGAAGTAGCTTCGAGGAATATTGATATTGGTAAGTGTCCTTAAATGTTATTTTTCCTAATTCGTTTTCCATTGTCCGATAATTTAGGCTGCGTACAGCAACCGTATTAGAATCTATAACTGCTGGCATAGAAAAGTAACGTTTGTCTTTTACGGCTAAATCTGCCTTCCAATCTGAAATTTTGCCTTTAAAAATACAGGAAACCGTGCCGTCAAAAACGTAGAAATTATTATCTGCAACTCTTACCAGAATAGATTTGAATGGAAGTCCGTACTCGCTGAGCTTTATCGTGTAATCTTCCTGTTTTTTTAAAGTTTCATCTAAAACCATGACTAGAAGCGGGGCCGTTTTATTTGCTAAAAAAATTTTATTCGAACCAGATCCAGCAAAATAGTATGAATTGAATTCGAGGTTTCTTTCATATGCCTTTGTTAATGGATGAGGAGGAAAACGTCTGATAAAACTATTTCTTTTATGTATTATGTGTTCCGATAATTTAAACAGTATAAAAATAACAGTAATGCTTGACAGCACTATAGCACAGAGAACAGTAATGATCTTCTTTTTTTCTGGAAAAAAAAAGAAATCGAAAGATTTTTTCTTGTTTGAAATTGTGTTATAATTTTCGTTAGATCTATACTTTTCTTTTAATAAAATTATAGCTCCAATTGCTAATAAAACAAAAAACAGATTAAAAATAAAATGGCTCTTCCATCCCATGTTTTCCAAGATGCCTCCGCACGAGCAGGGGACATAAGATGCAAAATTCAATATAAAAAAAATGTAATTTGTAAATAACATCATTAATATAAAACTGCCGAACAATGCGATTATTCGTGTCCTATTAAAAACAAGCAGAACGGCGAGAATCAACTCAATTAAAGGAACTGAATATGATAAATATTCTGCAAAGGAGCTTAATAAAGGCGACTGACCGAGTTGTACCTGAAAGCTTTTGAAATCTAAAAGCTTACTGACAGCAGCATAAACAAAAAGCATTATGTACAGAAGACAGATGATTTCAATTATAATATTTTTTAATTCAGGTTTGATTCTCATAACTTTAATTATTAAGTTTCAGCTCTCCAGTACGATTAATGCGTTCAAAACTTATTTGAATCTTTAAAGCAATTTTGCAGATTATTAATGCAAAATTATAGGTGTTTGATTAATTGATTGTTATCAAAAACAGGCTAGTTTTTTTTAATATCATTCAATTGTAGTTAAATATTTAGTTCTTAGTTTAAAATGTTATTGCAGGTAATAAAAAAGACACCAGTAAAAATAAATTTGCTTGGTGTCTTTTAATTTTAATTAGGCAGTATTCTACTTTCCTGAATCGTTAAAAATTTTTAATTTTTCATACAGTTCATTAAGACCGGCTTTTTGAAGGCATTCATCTCCTAAAAGCTTCAATTCATCAAGATTCTCTGGAGAAATAATTTTTAATAATGCGGATGATTTGGAATCACCTTGAGATGCTGATCCGCGATCGATCACATGGTTTAAAAGCAGTACGTTTTTTCGTGAAATCTTAAGGTCAATTTTCACTGTTTCATTCATGCCTGGGATACTTAAAATAGTATCAAAGACATTGGCTACATCATTTTCTGTCAGCATAATTTTCACGTATTAAATTAATAATTAACTTGGGTAAAGATATAAAGGAGCTTCCAGAGTGCCATGGACAAAATATGTCCATCATAGGTAAAATTCAGATGTCTTGATTACTTTCGTTATGCTAAAAAAGATTACGCCTTAATTAAAAAAAAGAGTTCTGTATTTTATTTTGTTAAGCATGATTTAAAGGGTGTGAAGCTGTTGCTGATTTTTAAAAAGCTTTAAGATTGCCTCGTTCCTGCAATCGGCCAGATGTCCGGTTGTCATACAACCGAATCTGTCTGCTCTTTACTCGGAACTCGTGAGCAGCGATGCTTTTAGACATTTTTATGTTTTGAAAATGATGAAAAGGAAAAATAATGGAAAAGGAAAATTCAAACAGAACACGCAGGGTAAGCCTTCGTTTTACCACCCAGGAGTATACCCTGATCGAGAAAAGATGGAAGGCAGGCACATGCAGAAAGCTCAGTGATTACATCAGGAAGCATCTCTTTAATAAACCCATTACCACCAACTACCGTAATGTATCTCTTGATGATTTTATGCATGAAATGATCAGGCTCCGCACAGAGCTCAACTCGCTTGGAAATAACTTCAATCAGTCAGTAAAAAAACTCCACACGCTCAATCAGATTCCTGAATTTAAGGCATGGATTTTAACTGCTGGAATTGAACAGAAAGTATTGCTGGACAAAGTGGAAGAGATAAAGAAAAACCTGCTGAAAATCTCAGAGAAATGGTTGCAGTGATAAAAACAGGAAGCTCGATTCATAATATTTTCAATTATAATGAAAACAAAGTGAAACAGAAAAAAGCAGAGTGTATAGGGGAGGGAAATTATCCTGCTGATGTTGAAAAAATGAGCGTTTCAATGCGCCTTAACAGGTTTTTAAAACAGAATGCCCTGAATGAAAATGTAAAGAGGAACAGCGTTCATATTTCATTGAATTTTGACACTTCCGAAACGGATCTTACCAATGAGAAATTAGTGGAGATTGCGAAAACGTATATGCAGAAAATCGGATTCGGAGAACAGCCTTACTTGGTTTACAGACATTATGATGCAGGACATCCCCACATCCATCTGGTATCAGTAAAAGTAAGGCAGGACGGAAGCAGGATTGACATGCATAACATCGGAAGAAACCAGTCGGAAACTGCCAGAAAAGATATCGAAGAAAGTTTTAGACTTGTAAAGGCTGAGGGTAGGAAAAAGGGTCAGCATTTAGATTTGAAGCCTATCGATTCAGCTGCAGTGCAGTATGGAAAAATGCAGTCAAAAAAGGCAATTTCAAATGTGCTTCACAATGTGCTTTCTGTTTATAGATATGCAAGTCTTTCAGAGCTGAATGCTGTCTTGCAGCAGTACAATGTTCTGGCTGACAGAGGAGGGGAGGACTCACGGATATTTAAGGCGGGAGGGCTAGTTTACCGGATACTGGATGAAAATAGAAAACCGGTTGGAGTGCCTGTCAAAGCGAGTGATTTTTACAGCAGACCTACACTGAAATTTTTGGAAGACAGATTTAAAATTGGCAGAACTTCCGCATCTGTATATGAGAAGAAAAGGATAAAGAATAAAATTGATATGGCCTTTTTGGAGAAAAAGATTTCGCTTTCAAAGATGGCTGAAATTTTAAAAAAAGACGGAATTGATGCCATCTTTAGAAAAAGCGCGGATGGGAATATATATGGAATTACATATGTGGATCATGTAACAAAATTTGTTTTCAACGGCAGCAGTCTGGGAAAACTTTACAGCGCTAAAGCGGTTCAGATAAGATGCAGTCAGGAAAGATATAGCATTGTAAATGAGGGAGCGGCTATTGGTAAGATAACTTATAAATCTGATGATGTAAAACAGACTGCAGTCAGCAGTGCTGGCTGGCTGGACGATGTTGTCACACAGAGCGCAGGATTGGATTTTAATGCTTTAATCGAGCGAGTGGTGGAAAGACTCACAGCGCTTGAAAATCCGTCAGATTATATTCCTGAACAGCTTAAAAGCAAACGTAGGACCAGAAGAAAAAAAGGACATTCCAATAATCAGTAAAAATTTAAAATTATGGCAATGCAGACAGGAGAAAATGAACAGGCGCTTAGAAAGATTTTAGATATGACAAGGCTGATAAGCATCGTTATTTTAGGAATACATTTTTATTATTATTGTTATGACGCCTTCAGTAAATGGAACCTTGTCAGCGGGTTTAGCGATAAGATATTAAGCAATATAAAGCAGACAGGATTATTCAGCAGTTTTCATAAATCAAAATTTCTGGTCCTGTTGTTTTTATTGATTTCACTTCTGGGTTCAAAAGGCAGGAAAGATGAAAAACTTGGCTATAAAACCGCTTGGGCATACCTAATTATGGGACTGCTGATTTATTTTGTCAGTTGCCTTAGTTTACTTTTTAATGTGGGAGTAACGGCTAGGGCAGGAGTTTACATTATTGTTGCATCAGCAGGTTTTCTATTGATCCTTTCTGGAGGTACGTTGATGTCCCGAATCATAAAAAACAGGCTGAACCAGAAGGATATTTTCAATAAAGAAAATGAAACCTTTCCACAGGAAGAGAGGCTCTTGGAAAATGAATATTCCATAAACCTTCCCGCCCGTTATTTTCTGAAAGATAAAATCCGAAACAGCTGGATAAATATTATTAACCCGTTTAGGGCTTTAATGGTTTTAGGAACTCCAGGTTCCGGGAAATCTTATTTTGTAATCCGCCATGTAATTACCCAGCATATAAAGAAAGGTTTTAGCATGTTTGTCTATGATTTCAAGTACGATGACCTCTCCAAAATTGTCTATAATACTTTTGAAAAAAACAAGCATGTTTATAAGGTTATGCCGAAATGCTACTTTATAAATTTTGATAAAATTATGCATCGATGCAATCCTCTTGATCCTGATGGGATGGAGGATATAACGGATGCTTCTGAATCCGCCCGCACCATTTTAATGGGACTCAACAGGGAGTGGATTAAAAGGCAGGGAGATTTTTTTGTCGAATCGCCGATTAATTTTCTTTCCGCTGTAATCTGGTATCTGAGAAAGTATCGCAGCGGGGAATTCTGTACGCTTCCCCACGTGATTGAACTCATGCAGGCTGACTATGACAGCCTCTTTACGCTGCTTCGCACAGAAAAGGAAATAGAGGTACTGATCAATCCTTTTATCAGCGCATACCAGAATGAGGCAATGGACCAGCTGGAGGGGCAAATTGCCACCGCAAAAATTGCTATGGCAAGACTTTCATCCCCCCAGCTGTACTATGTTTTGACAGGAAATGATTTTACTTTGGATATCAACAATCCTGATGAGCCTAAAATAGTATGCATGGGAAACAATCCGCAGAAAATACAGATTTACGGAGCCGTAATTTCGCTCTATGTAAACAGGCTGGTGAAGCTTGTCAATAAAAAAGATAGGATGAAATCCAGTCTGGTTTTTGATGAATTTCCAACCATTTATCTAAATAATATGGACAGCCTTATTGCCACAGCCAGAAGCAATAAAGTAGCAACTTGTTTAGGGATTCAGGACTTCAGCCAGCTTCGTAAAGATTACGGACGCGAGCAGGCTGATGTCATAATGAATATCACCGGAAATATAATCTCCGGGCAGGTTACAGGAGATACGTCCAAACAATTATCAGAACGTTTCGGGAAAATTATGCAGGATAGGGAAAGTATTTCCATTAACAGTGGCGACACTTCAATAAGCCGTTCAAAACAGCTTGAGTCGGCCGTTCCTCCATCTAAGATTGCAGCACTGAGCGCAGGGGAATTTGTGGGTATGGTTGCAGACAATCCGGACTGTAAAATTGAGCTTAAAACTTTTCACTGCGAAATTATCAATGATCATGAAGCGCTCAAAAAAGAAGAAAATAATTTTAAGGAAATACCGCCTGTGCGAAAGCTTGATAACGCTATGATTCAGCGAAATTATCTTCAGATTAAGCAGGATATTCATGATATAATAAATTCTGAAATGGAACGTCTTTTAAACGATCCCGCGTTGGCATATTTAGTATTGAAAAAAATAATTAATTAATTCTAAAATCAAATACATTTCTTTGCTCAGGCAATTCAAATCAGGCTTTGTTTATCAATATCCTATTATAAAGAAATTATGAAATCGCTAGCGCACATGTTTTCTAAAAGAACGGACAATTTCGAAAGCCCCAATACTTACAAATATCCTAGCCAGAAAATCGTACAAAGATGTCCAGTTTCCCAGCTTACTTATTTCAGACATAAATTCTATTCTATGCAATGGATTGATAAACTGTGGAAAGTAGGTAAGAAGAGAGTCAAAGAAGAAAAAGATTCCTTTTGTGCTTAGATCAACTTTTATCTGCTTGAGGCTGCTTATATAAAGACAGAAAAAAATGAAAGCAATCGAAATTGTAACCAGGCATGCCCTGATCCAGTCGGTTCCATGTGAGCTGAATAATCTTGAAACATAAATTGCAATCCTTGACCCGACATTATTGCCAGTTGAGTCATACTTTAGATATTTGTTTAAGTAAGACTGTGATATCTTATAATAGTCGGCTTTGTCTTTTGAATTGTTCTGCTTTGCCGCTGTAGTATATAAATCATTGTAAACATTATAATAATTGAGAAAATTATCAGCGGAATTTACATCGTGTATTTTTGCATGCACGAGCTTTACTGCCGTAAGATCTGAATTTTTTATTGCAATGATATATCTTTCAAAATTAATTGACCGTAACTCCAAAATTCCAACGGATGAGTCATGGATCTGAAATTTGATTTCCGGATCCTCCTCATATGAAACAAAATCATCGTAGTGATTTTTTTCGATAAAATCCCTGAATACGAATACAAGAAAGTTTCCCGTTAACAGGTCGTTTGCTGTTATCCTCTTATCGAGCTTTGAAATAATCCTCAGCTCACTCTCGTTTGCTTCTTCTGAATCATGATAAGCCTTAACATATTCCTGACGATCTTTAACAATAAAAGATTTGACTCCGGACGTTACGAGATTTGAAAGGTAGATCTTTCCATCGTTATTGAGTCCGTTAATGTCAATGGATTTATTTATGATGGCATTGAAATCGAGACGGGAGGCAATGTTAAAATAGCCTGTTAGGCATATATTGTTGATTATTGACTTCCTCGCAGTAATTGTTATACCCGACTGTGAAGTTATATAAAGTTCCTTAATAAGCAGAAATGCGCCGCTGATTGAAAAAAAAGTCTTCTCATTGACAGGTTTGATTTCCATAATCTGCATTTTTCCCGCTTCTAATATTATTCCATTAGCTGCCTCAGTTCTGTCAAAGGATAGATAGAGGAGATCGCAGCTCGTAATTCTAAAGCTTTTTTCAAGCCGGCAGTTTTCCAGCAAGATACTATGGGCATAAATAGAAAATATAAGGAAGTCATTGGAAAATGTGCAGTTTCGAAATTCAATTGATCCAGGACATTCAGCATTTTCAATGTAAACATCTTCAAAACTGCAGTTTGAAAACGTGACGGTTTCTTTGATGTTTTTATCACGGATAATTAATTTGCCCGTAATATTTCTGTCTGCGATTAATTTAGTTCTAAATACAGATAGAGTGGTAATTCTTTCTGGGTTTTCAAGCAGTTGTAAAATATCTTCTGGACTTATATTTTCCATGGTATCTTTAATTGGTCATATAAATATATTAAATCAAATGATTATTTATGTTGAACTGCAGCTTAAAAAGATTTTTGTACTTTCTTTCTGCAATTATTTTCAATTATAACCGCATTAGTAGCTATTAAGCGGGGCATCTAATATTGGTAAGTTCTAATTGTTAAACATTTAGTGAGCTGATTTCTGTGGGCAGTTCCAAATCCAAATTCTCTGCTATCTGTTTAAATTCATTCATTTTTGTCTGATTGCGAATAAAAAGGCGGTCAATACTGTCTCGTAGGAAATAGGACTTGTACTGCTCTTTATTAAATTCTTCACATAAAATTCTGACTGCCTCTTCCTTTAGTGGATATAATTCCAGATATTTAGTATAAAGTACATAATGTTTATTCATGAATTTCCAATACTCCCGCTGATTTGGGTTTTTTACGATAAACAATTCTTCATACAATACCTCGCCAAATCCGTTGGACGATAAAACGTAGTGATCATCTTGGCTCTGGGGGTATTTATATAAACTGACAATTTTTTTGTTGGCTTCCTGAATCTGGTTTTTGGGGATTAAGTTATTACGCAACATTGAAGCGTATACTCCCATAACATTGGACATTTTTTTGATTTTAGTACTCCAGAAGTTTCTGATCTCCTGATTGTTGTATCCCAGCATTGAAATAATGGCTGGGTATTCATTTATGTATGCATTAAGATAATTCTCCTCAGACTTTAAAAATGTAACAAGTGATTGCGAAATATCCGAATCGTTCAGTTGTATTACTTTCTGCATTAATGTAATTTCGTTACTGTAGTCCCACAGATCAGTTACTCTAAAAAATAGGTCGTTCCAGAAATCATGCATTTCAACTTTGGTCACAGCACCCTTGATCTCTTTAATTAGAGGCATGACATCTTCATCAGCTGCAGTATATGATCTGTTATAATGTCTGCTGAATTTATTTAGCAGCGTTACTCTGCCTCCCTCTATGGTAATTTTTTGAAGATTTGATTGAAGGAATGTCCAGAAATTTTCAACATGAAAATTAGTGATAATGTTATCTTTATTATGGACGCAGTCATTTCTTCTGTCTTTCCAGTATCTGATTTGGGTTCTTAAATTGTCATTTATTACAAATACCGGATCTTGGGTTCTGACGGGCGGTTTTTCACCATTCATCTTTTCTTTCTGCATTGAAGCATCGAAAATGCTTTCTTCCCATTTATCCTCATTTTTTAAGTTAGAGATAAGGTTTTTCCACAAGTGGTCAGGAAAAAGAGCTGGTTTTTCTGCGCTCATAACCCTTTCTTTCAATGTTACCAGAAATCCCAGGTATGCCATCAGTAAAGATGCATTGTATGCCTGCGCCTTATAGCAGTTGACAGAAGTGATGAACAGATTTTTTGTGTTTTCCGGCAGGAGACTTTCTTCAGTCCAGATTTCGAATTTCAGTTTCATAGGAAATTTTTGAAATCAAATATAATCAAGTTTTTAGAGAATGCAGTTTTCATTCGAAACGGATAAAAAGGCAGCCAAGTTAGCGTGCACCGGATCCTGCAGGCACATAACGGCTCTGCCGCCCTTCGGGACTTATTGCCCTCCGTATCCTTGATGCCCGCTTTATTGCCGCTTTCTTTTTTTCCGTTTTTTCTTTTGAAAACAATTTGTGGGAATGGCAGGGGAAAAGAATTTTAAAACAGTAATCATTTAAAATTTAGAAATCATGGAAATCACAGGAAGATTAACAAGGGATGCAGTTGTTGCCAAAACGGCAAAAGACAGGGAGGTGGTAAACTTCTCCATAGCAGTTAACGATACTTACAAAGCCAAAGGAAGTACGGAAACAACAAAAATAGTGACCTATATCGATTGTTCGTACTGGCTCAGTGCGGGTGTTGCCCAGTGGCTCAAAAAAGGCGCAATGGTGGAGCTTTTTGGACGAGTGGGAGTAAACGCCTATCTCAATTCGGAGGGAAAAGCCGTGGCAAGCCTCACTTTTCACACAAGCAACATCAAAATACTGGTGTTTGTCTCAGATGCGCAAGCCTTGCAGGAGCAGTCAGCTCCTGCAGAAAATAACAAAAAGGAACAGCCTGACGACCTGCCTTTCTAATCTAAATCAAATGTACAAGCCTAAAGAAATGAGTTATGAAAGCCTTGAAAAAATCAGTATATGCCGAGTATGACGTGCACGATGCATTCCAAAAGATAGTTCTTTTGGAAATGCAGTCTTATGACGGAACAAAGAAACAGCAGCTCAAAGCATTCCTTGAAGATATGCAGAGAAGCGGTTGCATCAGCGGTATGATATCCCAGTTTATTTATCATGCCGACTGTAAAAAGTTCTACATCGAACATTTGGATGATTTGGAAGACATCAGAAAAGAAATGGAAGATTCCATTGGGGAAGCGGTAAAAGACCGTTACGGTCTGCCTCACTACACTTTTATGTGCTGGCTCTGCTTTGAAGAGTACTGTTACGACATCTACAGAAACTCTTTTGAATAATCTTTTTGTTTCATCTTAAATCTTCCCTTATGAAAGCTTCAGAAAACTTTAAGACCGCTATAGAAAATTACCTCAATCAGACCGCCCTTGCTGACGCTGTCTTTGCAAAGGAGTTCGCCAAGGAATCTAAAAACTTGGAAGGCTGCTGCAATTACATATTCGGCGAGGTGAAAAAAACGGGACTGTGCGCCTTTGACAATCAGGAAATATTTGACATGGCGGTCAGATACTACACCGATGACAGCATCGGACAGCCTCAGCCTGTAAACTGCAAAGTTTTGGCAGGTCAGCCTCCCGCGGCTGATTTGTTTACTTCAGTTGTAGAAGTTCCGCAAAATACTGCCGCTGTAAAAACGGCACCCACTGCTCCAAAACTCGAATCAAAAACCTTAACGCTTTTTGATTTATGATACCCAAAACCAACATCGAAAAACAGATTGTGTCCCTTAGTGAGACCCTTTCGCCTGTATCGCAGAAGATGCAGGTTTGGGCAGAAAAAAACATTTTCATCAAATGGGGCGTGCTTTCAAGGGGGAAATTCCACTGCCTGGAATGCGCCCACTCCTGGAAGCCCGATGCGCAGAAAGCATCGTGCCAAAAGTTTATCAATTGCAATTCATGCAGGGGAAAGCTTAAAATGCACCAGTACAATCAGGTGCATTTCAAAGAAATAGAATATTTCGCTGTGTTGGATGTATGCGGTGGATTTCAGGTCGTGCGCATCATCTGTTCGCACAAGAATATGAAAAAGAACTGCATGCCGACTTATTTCCATAAGGAAGTGATGCAGCATTGGATAAACGTGAAAGGGGAGGTGCGAACGCTTTCTCTCGGCACCAATGTTTTCTCGCAAGCCTATGATTCTTGGAAATATTATACTTCCCTTGAAATCCGCCCGAAAAGTTTTGAGGATTCTCCCAAGTACCGCATCAATCCATATAAGGTTTATTCATCGACAAAGACCATTTCCGTTTTGAAAAGAAACGGCTTCAAAGGCAGCTGCTGCGGTATCGCTCCACAGATTCTCTTCACTGCTCTTTTGAAAGATTCCCATGCAGAGACGCTTCTCAAGACTGGGCAGACCGATTTTCTTTCCCATTATCTGACCTCGCACTCACAGCACATCAGGGAGAACTGGCAGGCAGTGAAAACCTGCGCTAAGAACCATTACAAGGTAAAGGATTTTATAATGTGGGAAGATTACATCTCCCTGCTCAGATGGTTCAAAAAGGATTTGAATAATGCCGATTTGGTATGCCCTGAGAATTTGGAAGAGGTGCACGACAGGCTAGTGGAGAGAAAACGCATAATCCAAAGACGTCAGCATATAAAAGAGCTACGCCAAGAAATACAGCAGGCGCAGATTGGCTATGAAGAGCAGAAAAAACAGTTTTTCGGATTGGAGTTCACTCGTGAGAATCTTTCCATCTGCGTGATGGAAAGCGTGCATGATTTTCTGGAACAGGGCGATATGCTCCGCCACTGCGTGTTTACCAACGAATACTACAAGAAGAAAAACTCCCTTATCCTTTCGGCTAGATTTGAGAACAAGCCTGTGGAGACCATAGAGGTGGCGCTTCCCTCGCTTGAAGTCCTGCAGTGCAGGGGAGACAAAAACAAGATTTCCCCGCATCACAAGAAGATTTTAAAGCTTCTGCATCAGAACCTCTATCAGATTAAAAAGCGAATGAAAAACAAAAAAGAAGAAAGAGCCGAAATTTAGTTTTCGGCTTTTTTGTGGTATTTCGCGGCGCAGACACTTGAAGGGGCTATTGTTTCAGGGTTCAGGCTTAATTCCGAAACAAAGCTCGGGAAGGAAAGGCGGTTCGCAGAAAAAAATTCCCCCATAAATGCAGGTGGAAAAACCTGCTTTATTGCGTTGCTTTTTTCGCTCGCTTTCTCATTCCCGGTGCAGGTTCCATTATTAATCTTTAAACTTTAGAAATCATGGAAACTTCAAAAACACTTCAGAACTGGAATCAGGTAGCAGAAATTGAATTGGTCTATAAAACAAAAGTAAAAGCATCCGAAAGACCTTTTATCAATTCTTCCAAAACGGCTTACCAGCTGGCACTCCAGTCCTGGAATCCTGATACAATAGAATTTTTCGAGCAGTTTAAAATCATGCTTTTAAATCAGTCCAATAAAGTGCTCGGAATTTATGAAGTATCTTCTGGAGGTATTTCCGGCACTGTGGTTGACCTCAGACTGATTTTTGCATCAGCACTTAAAGCAAATGCCGTAGCGCTGATTATGATTCATAACCATCCATCAGGTCAGTTTAAGCCTTCCGAGGCTGACAAACAGATAACCAATAAAGTGAAAGAAGCAGGGAGAATTATGGATATTACACTTATGGATCACCTGATCATTACTCCTGAAACCTATTATTCCTTTGTTGATGAAGGCGCTTTATAGCTCCTTCATCATAATTTTTATTTGAAATAGGTAAAAGCAATTTAAAAAGAAGTTATCTGAAATCTGCGTATAAAACTATTATAGTTCGCACATGCCATTTATCCATGAAAATATTTCGAAGAAGCCAAATAGGTTAATTAATAATAGAGTGGTACTTATGTATTCTTGCGGTACCTTGAGGAGGAGAGCAAAAAAGGTATCTATCAAAACGGTCATTTTAAATTACGAGAGATTTTCTAAAGTAATTCTTCCAATACTTTTTCAGATGTTTTTCTTGAGCGGTAGTCTCTGAGAAGTTTATCAAAGGACTGCAGCAGCTGTTTTCTCAGCTTTCTGCTTGCTTTGCCTGAGTCTTTTAAAGAATTAAAGGCACCAATAATAAATCGTGTTGTTTCATGATCTCTTTGATATCCCCTGTCGCGATGCAGATTATTGTTGTCAGATTCTACAGCCATATTAAAAAGTTTAATGCAAAGAACTGGATTGCTGATGCATTGTTGGGTCAGGTATCGAACAAGAGAGCCCGAAAACTGAAATTTTGGTGATTTGATATACTTAGTCAAAAACTCAGAAATGTCATCTAGTTTAAGTGTTTCAAATTCTGAATAGAAGATGTGAAGTCTTTCATCTGATTCTGCATTATTGGACTCTAAGATCTGTAACAACACTTTGTTTGATTTGTCAGGAGATGCATCATTGAAATAGAAATGCTCAAAGACTAAATTAAAAGATGAATTTCCAGATGAAGAATTAACTTTAATTAACTTGAATAGCAGTTCTTCCGCTCCTTCTTTTTGCAGAAGATAAGAAAGATACAGGATTGAAAAAAGCCACTGTGAGTCTTCCTTTCCAAGTGAACTGCATGAAATAAGTTTTAGATATATCGGAACTAATTTTTTAAAATCATGATTTCCCATATACTGCATAGACCAGATTGCTGATGCCAGGACATAAACATTATCTTCTTGCCGGAGGTGGTCACTGAAAATATTGAAAGATTTTTCCCTGTTGATTTTGTTTAAATATGCAAAATAACGGACTACAACGGCTTTTTGTTCATCAGGGCCGTTTTGAAGCATATCCTGAACCGCAGGGAAGATAAAATCTTCGTACTTATTAATTTGAAGACAAATAAGGTTTTTTGCTGCGCGTCCATAAATTGTATTTATGCCAGCTGTTAAAAGCCCTCTGGTAGAAGTGTCAACATATTTTGAATAGTCTATCTTTTTTCCTTCAACTGTTTTTCCTGTTATAATTAGATAATCCAATATATCAGCATCTTGAATATTGGATTTTAAAAGGTAATTAGCAATATTCAAAAATGAATATTTATCCAGAAATTTTTCTCTGGACGGCATAATTTTTTTGAACAATTGATGGATTTTTTCTGCGTCAAATTCAGCTTCACATAGACCTTCAAGTCCATAAAGAGCATATTCCAGATTGATTTCACCATTCTGGATTACTTTTTCAATAATCTGTGCTTTTTCCTGGGTTGGATACTTTTTAGTAAAATCTTTAAAAGCCCTGGCGTGCTCGTAAAGCCCGCCTTTTCTTGAATCTTCTTGAAAAGGCTCTCTTTCGGCATTATATTTTTTAAAGGATTTCAGCCATTGGCTCACCGACATTCTCTCGTATGCATTATCTGACAATGGTCTATGTACAACTCCGGCTAATAGATCATGGGAATGATATGTTTCTTTGTATGGCTTAAATTTACGGTTTAATTCCTGTTTTAGTTTTCTAAGTTCTTTATTCTGTTCAATTATATCATCTGGAAAACGCTGTAGCAGGACATGCTGGGTATGACCAACATTCAAATATTTAATGCCATCTCTATACACGGCTGTCTCTCCTGGAATTCTAAGACTCAGCATCATTGCTATAATTTCCTGCACATGGATTTGGCTGAAAAATGGCAGGCTCTTCTGTAATATATCACGATATTCTACACCCAGATCACGCGAGGTCATAAATCTTTTTTTATCGTAAAAATGTTTAAAAAGTTTAAAAATCTCGTCTAAGTAGATTCTTTCAGAACCGTTTATGGCATATACCAAAAGACGCTGAACTGAATCAAATTCTGAATTTCGGTGTTCTTCGGCAAATCGTAAAAATTTCGGATCACAATTCTGTGCCAATTGGCGTATACAACGCGCCAAAAGCCAATAATAGTATCCTTTGTCATGTGACTCATTATCATTTCTAAGGTTTACATCTGAATAAAAATAATCATCGTACAATTCTGAGTATGAATGTTTGTTTGTTTCTAATTCTTCTATAAGTATAGGAAGTAGCAAATCAATGATTTTTTCTGGAATGTGTTTGGCTAAAATCTTAAATACCTTTTTTTCCTGATGATCGGTATGTCTAGCTTCTTCCATCCATTCTTTTGTAAGGAATCTTTTTTGGAGAGTTTCCAGGCAGTATTCAGGATTAATTTCCGCGATATGTTCCATGGCAAGAAAATAGCCAAAGGGATCATTATTAAAAAAATCACTGCACTGCTCCAAAAGTGTAAAGGCTTTTGAATTTTTCCAGTTTTTTAGTCTTGAAAGGATAGTCTCTTTAATGTAAGTATTGTTTAGTTTTAAGATAAACGACCAAGCGTCAGCATTATTTTTTTCAAGATAGGACTGCAGAAAATCAGAAACATAATACTGGTAAATTTTATTTTGTTCTTTATTAATCTTTACTGAATCGTTGTGTTTTAAAGCATTTAAAAAACTTTCTATTATGTTTTTTTCCAAGGCAAGTTCAAGCCACTTTTCGGATCTGCCGAGTTCGAAAAATAACAGCTCAAAATCCGAACTTTCCACCATTATCTGTGAAACCATTTTTCTTTCTTCGGAGGTGGGATCTTCCAGGAAAAGCAGAAGAGAGAAACATAATTGCTTGATGTGGAAAAGAATCTTCTTATCGGTAAAAATTTTTCCAAGTTCGTCTAAAAATATCTTGGGAGCATACTGTCTTAGGTAAGTAAATATCATCTTTACGGCAGAGCGGATAAAAATTGACTGATCTTCTTTATGAATATATTTATAGAGGCTAAATGACTTTTCGACAAATCGTTTAGCGAAAATAAAATCATAAAAAGTCTGGTGGAAAAACTGTATCTGTACATCCTCAATTTTGATCAGCCTTTCGCTTTCAAGATAATTTAATTCATTTTTGAAGTCCTCAAACTGTAGTTCACTGACGGTTATGCTCTGACAGTCGAACATTTTTGAGGCGATTTTAAAAAGCACTTTTTTTAATTTGGCGGGTTGTGCCGGTGCAGCAGGATCAACAAATAGCACTTTAAGTTTGTAAAGTTCTGCATACAGATCCTGAAGGTTTTTGATTGAGTTTCCTGATTTTACTGCTGAAGGCAGTCGGGTAAATATATTGATGTGGTTTGGTGTTCTTAAAAGCTGTAATAGTTTAGGGGATAGATCATTGTCTATAATCCCGGCTTTGTCTAAAAGGCTTTTTACCTCCTCTTCGGTAAAAAGTTCAGTATTGACTGTTTTTAAATGTTTATAAATTCTCAGCGAAGGGTCATAATTCAGATCAAAATGCCTAACAGAAACCACTATCCTTATGTTGGCATCATAGGTGTAGGAATCAATTATGCTTTTAAAAACACGAAGATAATTACGGTCAGCGGACATTGCCTGAGAAAGTGCATCAATCTGATCTATTAGAATTACAGTTTTCGGATATTTTTCTTTGCACATTTCGATAAAATCCAACACAGGGACTGTCAGACCAATTTTATGCTGGAGTTCAACAATGCTGGAACTTACAAGTCTGTCAGCTTTAAGACCCATAACTGGAATTCCCTTTTCAATAAGCTGGTCATATAAATCTTTTAAAATTACTGTTTTACCCATTCCAGCATTTCCTGCCAGAAGGCATATATTTAAATGTCTTCCTATATCGTCCCTGATACTGTCTCCAGTTATCCAGTTCAAAAGGACTTGGGTTTCATTTCTTGGAATGTGAGAATCAGCAACCTCTTCAAGGTGGTTTTTTTCCAAAGATAACGCTGCAGAACTTTTTTTCAGAGTAGCTTTTATTTTGGACTCATCTAGAGTTTTGTCAAGGTAATTGATAATCTTTTCGGAGGCTTGCTGGTTTATAACAGTGCGCACTTCAAAGAAAGAATTTATTAAATGTGAACATGTAGGAAGTGTTAGCATCGCATCCAGATCTGAAGGTCCTATTTTCTTAACTTTTATTCTCGAAAAAATATCTAGTAGCGTACAGACGAGAGAATTCTGCTGAGGTTTCAGATCCTGCAGAGTCGGCTTTTTTAAATTCGTTGTAATCCAGTTTTGAAGCTCCTTCTGTTGTTGGAGAATCTTTTGGTGAAAATTTTCAATGAAATCACTGCATTCAGATACAAAACCGGTTGACACTGCAATGTAATAAATAAAATTATCAGGATCAGCAATAAGGCTGGGTTCCAATAAGCTGTAAAGAACAAATTTTGTAATCTCCTCACCGAATGAGGTAATAGAAAGATTGGAGCTATGCTTTTTACATTGAATTACTCCGGTGCTTTTTCCAGATGTAAACAAAGCGCAGTCACGTCCTTTCTCCCTCACTCCCGACATTAAGCTAATAGAGTCAAACTGTTCAAAACTGTTTTCTGCTATGCGAATACTGTAAATAGAGTACAGGAGCTGTTCAAAGCGGCGCGGATCTGCAATCTGGTTATACGGAAAAGATTTATTAGCAGGAGCCATCGGTTTGTCCTCATCTGGTAAAATAGCAACAAATGGCTGTTCATAGGTAACTAAAGACATAAAGATTTCTTTTTAAAACTGGACTTTGTGCAATAGAATACTATCCCTGCTTTTCTTAATGATTTGAAAGTAAATATATCAATATTTTTGAATATTAATATATTTAAGTTTTGATATTTTACAAACTGGAAAGACCGTTGAAAACATCGTAACTTCTATTTTTAAGAATGAATCAAAATCTTTTTTAAGTTGATTTTAAAGATCTAGTTAAGTTTGCGACTAGGTCAGTTTTTGATATTCTTCTTACAATAGATGATAGGCCGATTATTTTACTGGAACTTAAACGACAAGGGCATACTTTAATAGATAAGGATAGAGAACAGGGGTTATATTACGGTCGCCTGGTACATCCAATGCCGCCTCTGACTGTGATTTCAAATGGAAAAACAAATGAGTTTAATATCTCTGTTAAAGGTAGCAATTAAATATATCGGAATCAGAAGCCGTAACAGCAGCACAATAACTGCACTGCTGTATGGGAAAAAATGGACCGGATTCAATATTTCGTGCAGGCATTGCACTGGATAAATCTATTTTCTGTTAGGTAAGATCTTTCAGCCGTAGGCTTTTATTGGATAAATTGAACTTATTGAATTTATATTGTAAAAACTGAGAATACCTGTCCTCATGGGTTGATAATATAATCTGCTGATCGCTGAAATTGTATTTGAGCAACTCGACCAGTGAATGCGAATTTATCTCATCTAAAGTCTGCAGCGGGTCATCGATAAAAATCGTACCCAGTTTAGAATTATTGAAGACTTTGTTAAGCACCAGCATCAAGGAAATTACCGTTGCAGCCAGCTGTCCTGACGATAAGGTGTAAGTCACTTCCTGATCCCGCTGCTTAGGCCTTATGTATATTTGCGAGTTTTCCTTGTCTATATCCAAAATCAGCAGCAATCCAGAACCCAGTGTGTGGTTCTGCAGTATTTTACCTGTAAAGATGTAAAACGGGATGCTGATTTTTTCCACAATACTCTTGGTATACTGCCTTATTTTTTGATCTATTTTTAACCCTATACCATTGATTTCATCATAGATATGTTCCAGTTTTTCTTTGCGCTGCACAAGACCTTGCAATGTCTGGTTGATTGCATTGTAGTACTGATGCTGCACATAGAGTCGTTTGTTTTTTAAATCTTCGCTTTCTAAAACATTCAGCTCTTCAATTTTTCCTGAAAAATAGAAATTAAAGTCATTGATGACCTGATCAATATTGATGCTGCTGTCAATTTCAGGTCTTTTTCTGCTGATGAGCTCCACCAGCTTTAAAACAGCGTTTTCTAGATTTTCAATAGTACGCATATTGATGTATGACATGATCTCCTTCAGCTCTTCTGCAGAAAATAATGATGCCAGCTCGGCTGACTGGGAATTTAGTGCGGAAAAGCTGTTTTTAAGGTTTTGAAATCGGTATGGACTGATAAGCAGTCCATTTTCTTTTGTTAACTTTTCAGCCTGATTTTCAATAAATGATTTTATTACTTTTAAAAAGTCGTTTTCCAACGCGAGCTTCATGCTTTCCAGCCTGTCATTTTCTCTGGTGTAAGAGCTGAAAATCTTTACTTCAGTTTCCTCGATCTGCTGCTTAAGCTGCTCGGTAGTCTGCCAGTTGTAACCGCAGGTGTAGCATTCGCCGTCTTTAAGCTCAAGTACACTTTTATGTGCTTCGATCACTTTATTAAGTCCCTCCCTTTTATCCTTAAGATCAGAGAGTATCTGATTCTGTACACTAAGGCTTTCAATTAATGATATCGTAAGGGTAAGTTGCGTACGCAGCAGGTTAAAATCCAGCGCAGGTTTTTCGGTTTTGTCTTCCAGATCAAAAAGTTGCTTATCCGATAAAATTTCCGAGTAGCGTTTATTATCAATCAAAGTTATCAGGGATATATAGCCTGAGATCTGATTATCATTTTCTTTTCGTTTTTTGTCTTCTTCTTCCAGAACTGCAAAATTCTGGATGTTCCAAAAGTTCTCCACGAAAGACTGCAGCACGGCATTATTGTTTATTATATCGTTTAGCTTTTTTATCGCTAAAACATTTTGGATCGCAGTTTTCATCTCAAAGAGATTTTCCACCTTTTTAATCTCTACAAGGTAGGAATTGTGTAGATCCAGATTAGTATTGGTAATGAGCTGTGAATCCCAGGGCAGGAGAGGGGAAAGTCCCGGCAGCAGCGCTTTGTAGTGCACCTGCTGTCCATCGTCCTTCAATGTCTCTGTATTCGGCGTATTTATAGCGTTAATTGCCAAGTTTAGCTGATGTACTTTTTCACTTGTTTTCCTGCAGAACTCAATGGTTTTGTCATACAATATCCTTTCTTCACTGCCTCCAAGCAGTGAAATAAGCGCTTTATACCTTTCTTTAGGATCTTCTTTTAAAAAATAGGTATTTTCGTCCTGTTCTACGTAGTTTAGGACGTTAAAGAGATTGTCAAGATTTTTAAATTCCAACGCTTCTTCCAGCGCCTGCTCACTTGACTGCACATTATCAATGTACAATACGGAATCATTGAATATCAAGCCAATATTGTTTTTTTTTGACTGGCGCAAATCGGCGGCGGGAATTATCCTTTTTATATTTAGAATCTGTTCTGCTTCAGACTCAAAGACGGCAGCAATTTCAATAGGCAGATTTTCAGCCTTATGGATAGGGCTGTTTTTGTATTTGTAACGCTTATCAAGTTTGACTTTGGCCAGTTTTCGCGGCGTTTTTGTAAGCAGTACTTCCAATGCCTCAAAAGCGGTGGTTTTACCGTAACCGTTGGGTCCGTCAAACACCACAAGGCTGTTGCTGCTAAAATCAAAAACAATATGGTCAAAACATTTAAAATTTTTAATTGTAAGACTGGAAATTTTATAGGCTGCCATAATTTATTGTGTCATATTTTTTGCATTAACAAAGTTTTCGATGTCTGTGATAGCGTGAATATTGCTGTCATTAATTATTGAAAGCAGAAAAGATTCTCTGTCTGTCATCGCCTCATTTAGCGAATCTGACAGTGTGGTTAAGGTTAAACTATGATCGGCGGGCTGATAATTAAGATAGGGAATTTTTATAAAAAGGTTCAGCAGCAGATCATACCACTTGTCCTGGTTCTCCTGGATGGAATCACTGTGCGCAATTGCAAGGTCATTTAAATCACTGACCAGCGCGGCTGTATTGGATATTTTCTCCTTTAGCACTTCAAGAGCATCATTATTATAGGGTAAAATATATTTCTTGGAATTGATGTAATTCTCTTCCACTTTACTTAGCTCCTGTATCAGATTAGGATAATCACCATCCAGGGCTGCAAATAAAATAAGGGAAAGATTGTAATTTATGTTCCGGTCAATAAACTGGGTTAGAGTTTCACTTTTTTTGGTATTGACCACAATATTATTAAGTGCATATTCTAGTATTTTTATGTTTTCTCCTGTAATGCGCATCAGATCCGAATGGTCATAAAAACACAGCAGATAAAAATCATCCTTGTCCTCGTAGTAGGCAAAATCCAGATTTTCATCCACATTGATGTACTTAAGCCCGCTCTGCATGCTGATTTCTTTTATAATATTTCTCATTTGTTGATGTCATTTATGGTTTTTTCAATGGAGGAGAATCCAAAAAGTCGCTTGTTAATTTCTTCTTCAGTGGCGTGCGGATCCAGTATATTGGTGATTTTATCTCTAATTTCCTGCTGGCTGTGCGAGAGATGACGGGTTACAAACAGATCCACATCAATGGTATTGGGATGTTTGTAGAATTCCTCGCAATGCTGCTGGAATCTGATCTGCTCCAGCATAGAATCATCAAATTCACTATTGTGATTCAGTAGCTGATATCGGACTGCCTGACCCTCTGGCGTCATTTTGGTATACTGCAGGTTTTTAAAATAAGGCAGCTGTATTATTTCTTTGATTGCTTTCAGTACGACAGATCTTACAGCACTCCCCTCTAAAAAACCTGCAAAACTCTGCCGCAGATTATTTTTGTCGAGTTTTTTATGCGGAGTCGTATGGAACTGTATCAAGGAAATCAGATCATTGTAGGGAAGCTTCTCAAGTTCATCTACTGCAGCCTGAAGTTTGATAAACTCTGCCAATTGACCGGCATCATTCAAATCATACAAAACTAGATCCTCCGATAAGAATTTTAAAAACAGCTTTGAGATTTCAAACCAGCACAAATCCTCTGAAAAAGCCAGTGCCGAATCCATCCATTGTTTAATATCCTTAAAGAAAATTTTTGTTTTCTTTTTACTGGCATGTCTTTCCTTTACGATTCTGGTAATATTATAACAGCATTGGGCAGTTTTTATAGCAGCATCTTCTTCGGCAATTCCTGTTGCTGCATAATGCTGTGTCACGGCATCCATGAGCTTTTGGTGGATGTTGGCGATAGTATACTCGCTCTGCAAGCACTCAAAATTTGTTGCTTTACTGTATTTATTATCAAAATTGGACAGATCTGGTTGGAAATCCGTAATCACACTGTCGGTAATCAGATTGCATTTGACCGGTTTTTTCCGCACCCTGTCAAAATATATATGGTTTCTTTTGCGACCGTCATTTGGATCCTTTTCAACCCGTTTATGATAGTAATATTTATCAATAAGTTCTTCAATTACCTCTTTGTATTTACTGATCTTATCTGCATCCTTACTGAGATAAGCTTTGACCTGAAAGACTTCAATTTCTGTGGTTTGCAGGGAAAAATCTTCATCTTCTTCCAGTTTAAGACAATAGCCGTCAGGGATTGGATGGGGCAGACTGTTCATGGTTTCGATAGCACGGCACAAGGCTACCTCTCCCTGAAAAATATATCCCGACCAGCTAGGTGTTGCGTCAGTATTCATATGCTGTTTTTCTCTTTTATTTGAGTAATAGGTTTACAATGTGCTGCTTCAAAAGTGAACATTCATTTAGATGCACTTTTTTTATTGGTATAAACAATAGATGAACAATATGTTATTTCGGTTAACTTCAGCTGTTAAATTTCGAATTCGCTCTTTTCACAGTAATAAGATTGAATGAACTTTTTCAAAGTGAACTTTTTATCATCTTCTAAACCGAGATTATGAAAGGCGCCAAGGTGTATTGCTTTCCCTATTATGTAGTTTATATCTAAACTCGTAGGATAGTCAAAATTATTTCTTGATATATCAGGAACAAATTTTCTGGAATTTAAGTTCACCATAATCATTTCAATATCGAATATTTTAGCTTGTGTTGGCGCTTCATATCTAAAGTTGTTAATTAGTACATTTCGAACGTACAATTCTTTTCGTTTTTCCTCATATCTCCTGTAATAAAAGGTATTTTTGGATAATATCACGGACTGAAAAGGCAAATAGAGTTCATTAGTTTTTCCCTCAAATAAATTGACTTTTTCATATGTTGCATAAGTTTTGCAATTATTGGAGTGACCTAACTCAATTAAATTTTCGTATCCTAAATTATCATACAAATAATCGCCTATATTGGCAAATTCAAAATCTTTAAAATCTAAATCTAAGTTATTGGGTACAATTACCGAAATCCATTCCAAATCCCTTTCCAGCTTATCAATAGTGTCTTCCAAATCATTATATTTTAAAATACTTAGGAAGTCATTTTCCATAGCAGTTCTGACAATTGGAATGTTGTAATATTTCAGCTCACTATTAATTATAAAATTATCGATATCTATTGCTGATGTATCTTGCACGATTTTGATTCCGTCACAGGAATATTGAAATAAAGTTCCTTTAAAATCAATATGATTGATACTAGAAACATAATCGCTTTTCTTTTTAATAAGTGCATATCCCTCAATATCTTTTAAATAATTGCTTAAATCAATTTTGATCAAGCCATCAGGTACTGTTACTGTCTTTAAATTATTTGAAATTAAAATGGGAACATTTGAATTGTCATAGAGTTCTACCTGAATATCGTCAGTAAGGAAATATTTATTCATAAAAGCAACAACCTTAGCAGAATTATTTTCAAAAACATTAATAAAATTTTTGTAATTTAGAATAATTTCGGTTCCGTCAAGTGAATGATCTTCTGCTTTCGTTAAAGATGTATACTCGTTATTCTTTTCGAGATTTATTAAGTATCTGTCAGAAGATTTGTAATATCTTGTTATTACTTTTACCTCGTCCGAAAGCATGAAACAGGAAAGAAAACCAATTCCGAAATTTCCGATGGGCTTATAGGCCAGATCCCTTAACTTGAAATCTTTCGAAGTATAATAGGACACGCCTATGTTTAGGAAATGCTTTTTGATGATTTCCAGAGACATTCCCGTACCATTATCCTTAATAGTAACTTCATTTTGTGCTTCGTTGATGATAATCTTGATTTTTGGCACATACTTTTCTGCACCGATCTGCAGATTTTCATTTACGATTTCCTGTCTTATTTTGCAGGAATCTATAGAGTTCTGTATGAGTTCGCGCAAGCCTAAAGATTTGTCTCCATATATTTTTTCTCCCATCAAAAGCGCACTGATGGCCTTATAATCAAGTTTCATTTTGTAATCTGAAAAGGTGTAGCCTATGGTCTGTATTTGGACCTCTGGGGTGGTGTCATAGAGCAGATTATATTGGGAAGACATCGTATTGGCTAACTGCGTACAGTTTGTGATCTCATAGGCGACCCAGTCAATATAGGTCAATATTTTTCGATGGGTATGTGGACTTTCGCACTGACCCGTAAAGTAAATTGTTTTAAGACCGGTTTTTGAGTCTTTTTTTATTTTTTGATTATTTGAAATAATGAAATGCTGGTCCCATTCCTCTTTGCTGATCCCGGTTGGAGAAATCAATTGGTAAAGATTAAAAGGAGTTCTATTTGAATCGATATCCAAAATGTCGGCCAGCCGAAGCACGCAGGCTAGAAACTGCGAATTAAATCTGTAGTCTCCTTTCAACTCATTTACTGTCAAATTACTTGTTATCCAGTCAAATCCTTTAGTATGGCTTTCGCAGATTAACGCGAGTTCTTTTGTGAAATTAAGCGATAATCTGGGAATGTCAAATTTACCCTTTAACTCTTCCTGTATATATTTGGCAGAAAGTGAGGAATGAAACATTCTCACATATTCTTGCAATGCCAACTCTTCATCTTCAATAGTTTTAACTACCGCGGAATATTTTATTTCAAAATAGGGAAAATCATCATTTTTGATCAATTTTATATCCTCTTCACTTACCGCCATTCCGACATCATGAAGTAGGGCCGACAATATTAATATGGCAATTTCTAATTCATCCAGTTGGTCGATGTCTTCAACAATACTGGCCATGTTTTTTATGATCCTGAGCGAATGACCTATATTGTGCAGTGTATAATTGGGAAAAACATGCGGGATTCTTTGCTCCAGTACATTTTTTACTTTTTCGTAGACTTCTTTTATGTGGGGAAGAAATTCACTTTTTCTACTCTGAAGTAGCTTTACAAG